>NZ_JBFTNT010000225.1:0-12331 GCF_056397585.1 Pedobacter sp. 05L430
GTACTTGTTAAATACAAAAAAAGCCCGGTAAAATATTTTACCGGGCTTTTTTAATTATAATATATTTTTTTAGTTCTTCATCATTTTAAGGAAAGCAGCAAGCTTAGCTTTCATCATTCTGCGATCTACAATGAAATCAAGGAAACCATGTTCCAAAACGAATTCTGCGGTTTGGAAACCCTTAGGCAGATCTTTCTTTATTGTTTCTTTAATAACCCTTGGACCGGCAAAACCGATCAAAGCACCAGGCTCAGCAATGTTAATATCACCAAGCATCGCATAAGAAGCAGTTACACCACCAGTAGTTGGGTCTGTAAGCAAAGATATATAAGGAACTTTGGCCTGACTTAACAGTGCAAGTTTAGCCGAAGTTTTGGCCATTTGCATTAACGAGAATGCAGCTTCCATCATCCGGGCACCTCCAGATTTAGAGATCATTAAAAATGGAACTTTATGTTTTATTGCATAATCAATAGAACGGGCAATTTTTTCACCTACTACCGAACCCATAGATCCGCCAATAAAATTGAAATCCATACAAGCTATAATGATGTCTTCACCTTCTATTTTACCGTGAGCAGCTCTAATGGCGTCTTTTAAGCCTGTTTTAGTCATGCTCTCTACCAACMTTTCAGTGTAGGGCTTGCTATCTGTAAAATTCAAGGGATCTCCTGATGTTAAATTTGAGAAAAGCTCGGTGAACTTATTATCGTCAAATAATACCTGAAAGTATTCCTTAGACCCTATTCTTAAATGATAGTCACAATATTGGCAAACATATTTATTCTCTATTTGATCGGCAGTATGTAATGCTTTTTTACAATTCGGACACTTGTTCCATAAACCGTCTGGCGCTTCTTTTTTTTCTTCAGTAAGCGTACTAATACCTTTTTTCTCTCTTTTAAACCAAGCCATGTTATTTCTTGAAAAATGCGATTACAAAGAAACAAAAAAAAATTAGAACAGTTTAAGGATACTTTAGTTAAACGATTATGAATGCCCAAATCATATAAAAAATATAAAATAATTCATGATCGGTTCATTACCAAGCCTAAACAATACGTTTTAATTGAAAATAATCCCCTTATTGGTTTGCCCAAAGTGATATTTTTCCTAACTTCGGCAGATATAAAATTATAAAAAATGAGTTTAAAAGGCTACAAGGGCGTAATTTACGGAGATGCCGTTCAGGAATTGTTTGAACAGGCTAAAAAACATCAATTTGCTTTGCCAGCAGTAAATGTTACCGGTACAAATACCATTAATGCAGTAATGGAAACTGCCAAAGCAGTTAATTCACCTGTTATCATTCAACTTTCTAACGGTGGAGCACAATTCTACGCAGGTAAAACATTAAATAATGATAATCTGAATGCTTGCGTATTAGGTGCAGTATCTGCAGCTAAACACGTTCATTTATTGGCTGAACATTATGGTGTTGCTGTAATATTACACACTGACCATGCTGCTAAAAAATTATTACCATGGATCGACGGATTGTTAGATCATGGCGAAAAATTCTTTGCAGAAACTGGAAAACCATTGTTTTCTTCACACATGCTTGACTTATCTGAAGAGTCTATCGAAGAGAATATGGAAATCTCTGCTAAATATTTAGCACGTATGGCTAAATTAGGCATGACCATTGAAATCGAGCTTGGTGTTACAGGTGGTGAAGAAGATGGCGTTGACAACAGTGATGTAGATAGTTCTAAATTATATACTCAGCCTTCTGAAGTAGCTTATGCCTACGAAGAATTAAGCAAAGTAAGTGATAAATTCACTGTTGCAGCTGCGTTTGGTAACGTTCACGGTGTTTATAAACCTGGTAACGTTAAATTACAACCAGTAATTCTTAAAAATTCTCAGGATTTCATCAAAGAAAAATTCAATATTTCTGCTGATAAACCTATTAACTTTGTATTCCACGGTGGTTCTGGTTCTTCTCAGGAAGAGATCAGAGAAGCTATTTCTTACGGAGCTATTAAAATGAATATCGATACAGATATGCAATGGGCAATGTGGGAAGGTATTTTGGATTACTATAAAGCAAACGAAGCTTATCTTCAAGCTCAAATCGGAAATCCTGATGGCGAAGATAAACCTAATAAAAAATACTACGATCCTCGTGTTTGGTTACGTAAGGGTGAAGAAGCCTTTGTTAAACGTTTAACACAAGCATTTGAAGATTTAAATTGTAAAGACGCAAGCGACAAATTATAATCCTTGGGTAAAAGTTACGAAGCGCCACAGGAATTATACTTGTGGCGCTTTTTTTGTTGCATTTAAAAGCTAAAAATAAATAGAAATCATGGACGCACTTCAGGTAATTAAGGTAAACAATCCGCAAGATTTGGATAAGGTATTTGCAATTAGAAAAACCGTTTTTGTTGAAGAGCAGAACTGCCCTCCAGAGCTGGAATGGGAAAATGAAGATGTTTCTAAACATTTTCTGGCATTGTTAAACAACGAACCTTGTGGCGCATGTCGTTGGCGCAAAACAGAAAATGGATATAAATTAGAACGATTTGCTGTACTAAAAAAGTTCAGAGGAAAAAGAATAGGACAGGCCCTGGTAGCTGCAGCCTTGTCTGACTTACCTTCTGATGCAGATTACATTTATTTAAATGCGCAGCTGGACGCAATGAGATTATATTCAAGATTTGGCTTTATAGCAGAGGGTGAACAATTTGAAGAAGCAGGTATACAGCATTACAAAATGGTTAAAAAGCACCATCACGCTTAGCGGGGTTGCTTGGGTAACACTATCATCATCCTGAAATAAATTCAGGATGATGATGGAATCAAAAATAAATTTAATACAAAGGGAAAACCTTTTGTGAAAACAGAACGGCTTCCTGCCACTTGTCCATATTCAGGTTTAAGGCCTCATTCCTGCTTTCTAAGTAGGTAATGAGTTCTTCTGTGGCCAGATTACCTGTCAGGTCGTCCGTAGCCATGGGGCAGCCTCCAAATCCTTTCAGTGCACTATCAAACCGGCGGCAACCACTTTCATAAGCAGTGTCAATTTTCTCAAAGCGCGTATCGGGTGTGCTGTGTAAATGCAAGCCGATCTCTGTGTTTTCAAATCTCTTCACCAGAGACGGTAAGATCTCTCTGATTTTTTCAGGAGAAGAAACACCTGTGGTGTCCGACAATGAAAGTATCTTCACACCATTGGCAATCAGTTCATCTGCCCACCTTTCAACTATTTCTACATTCCATTCATCCCCATATGGGTTTCCAAAACCCATAGATAAATAAACAACGGCTGTTTTACCGTATTTATCGCACAGTTCAAGCATCTGTTTTACCGTATCCATTGATTGTGCGATACTTGAATTGGTATTTCTTTGTTGAAACGTTTCTGAGATGGAAAATGGAAAACCCAGATAGGTTATCTCGTTGTGCGCAACAGCTTCTTCAACACCACGCAAATTAGCTACAATAGCCAGGAGTTTGGAACTTGTAGCGCTCAAATCCAGCTTAGCTAAAACTTCACGTGTATCCCGCAACTGAGGAATTGCTTTGGGAGATACGAAACTACCGAAATCTATGGTGTCGAACCCGACTTGTAAGAGCAGGTTAATATATGCTGCTTTAACGTCAGTATCTATAAAATCATGAATACCCTGCATGGCATCACGTGGGCACTCAATAAKCTTAATTGACTTTTGCTTCATCCTTAACAGGTTTGGGGTCCACTACTTCAGGTTCCGGGTTTCCTCTTAGAAACGGACGGATAATTAACCTTGTTCCGCGGTCGTAACTAAAATAGCTCCATACCCAGTTCACAAATACCACCAGTTTATTCCTAAAGCCAACAAGTGTCATTAAGTGAACAAACATCCAGGTAAACCAGGCAAATATGCCCTGAAACCTAACCTTATGGATATCTACAACCGCTCTGTTTCTGCCTACCGTTGCCATTGCCCCTTTGTCGAAGTACTTAAAAGGTTCTGTGGGTTTGTTGCCAATAATATTGATCAGATTTTCGGCAAGTTGCTTTCCCTGTTGTATCGCTGCCGGTGCAACACCTGGATAGCCATTAGGGAACTCTTCTGTAATCATTGCGGCTACATCTCCAATAGCATAAATATTATCATGACCATCAACTCTGCTGATTTCATTAACTTTTACTCGATTTCCMCTGACTACACATTGCGGATTTAATCCGTCAATTACTACTCCTTTTACTCCGGCCGACCAAATTACAGTTGAAGTAGGAATAATCCTGCCATCAACAAGAATTAGCTGCTTCCCGTCGTAAGATTGAACACGTGAATTGGTCATAACCGTTACACCAAGCTCGCTAAGAAATTCTTCAGATTTCTTTTGTGCCTGAACAGACATTGCTCCTAATAATTCAGGAGAACCTTCTATCAAAAATATATTTACTTTTTTAAGGTCTAATTCAGGATAGTCATTTTTTAAAACGTGCTTTTTAAGTTCTGCAATTGCACCTGAGGTTTCAACACCGGTGGGGCCACCGCCAACAACCACAAAATTCAACAATTCAGCTTCGGTAAGCTTATCTGTAGCGATTTGTGCTGATTCCAGATTTTGAAGTAATAAACTCCTAAGGTTTAATGCCTCTGGAATGGATTTCATGGGCATGGCATTGTGCTCAATCTCATCTTGCCCAAAAAAGTTACTGGTTGATCCTGTAGCAATTACAAGATGATCGTATTCAAAAATACCGATGGTAGTTTCTATTGCATTTTCAAGAGGCAAAACCTTTTTCACTTCAGTAACCCTAAAGGTTAGGTTTTTTTGGCCTTTAAAGATTTTTCTTAGTGGGAAAGCAATAGAGTCGGCCTCTAAACCTCCCGTAGCAACCTGATATAATAGCGGCTGAAATGTATGGTAATTATGTTTGTCGAGCATAATTACTTCTATGTCCTTATTTCGCAGTTTCTTTGCCAGCTCAATGCCACCAAAGCCACCGCCTACAATTACAATTCTGGGTTTGTTGCCTTTAGGAAAACGTTGTTCCATAAAAATCAATTTTGGTAAATATACATAACAAACAAAAAGGCACCCAAAAAGGGTGCCTTTAATTATCATTTGTAAGTAATTACTTATTTGTTTTTACCAAGATCGATAACGATAGGAGTAGAGATACATAATGATGAATATGTACCAATGATACGACCAATCAATAAGGCAAAGATAAATCCGCGGATACTAGCTCCACCAAAGATGAAGATTACAAGTAATACGAAGAATACAGTTAGTGAAGTCAAAATAGTACGACTCAAAGTACTGTTCAATGCAAAGTTGATTAATTTATTACGTTCCTCGCCATGAAGATCTTCTTTCCCGCTTTCTGCAAGCTTCTCACGGATACGGTCAAACACAACAACTGTCTCAGTCATGGTGTAACCCATTACTGTTAAGATCGCTGCAATGAAATCCTGACCAATCTCTAGAGAGAATGGTAATACACCATCTAAAATTGTGTAGAACGAAAGTACAAGAAGCACATCATGGAACAATGCGATAACAGCACCTAAACCATAGTTTAGTTTCTTAAACCTTACTACGATATAGAAGAACATCACTAAACAAGAGAATAGAATTGCTCCATACGCTCCGTAAACAATATCGCTCGCAATAATAGGACCTACCTTTTCATTACTTTCAATAGTATATTTAACACCGGTTTTTGCTAAACCTTCGTGTAATGCTTTTTCAACTAATTTATCAGCACCCTGATCCTGATCAGTAATGTGGTAAGTAGTTGTAATTTTTAATTCATTATCAGCACCTGCAGTTTTAACGATAGTTTCTGACTCAGGGAAAGATGCATTCAAACTAGCTTTAACATCTTCAGTTTGCATTCCCTTATCGAAGTGAACGATATAAGTTCTACCACCTTTAAAGTCGATACCCAGATTTAAACCACCATTTTTGAAGTAGAAAATAAAACCTAAAACAATGATTGCCGAAGAAATAGTATAGTAAAGTTTTCTATGGCCAACAAAGTTGAAAGCAATATTTTTAAATGCGTGAATAGTGTGTTTGTTGCCAAAAGTAATGTTAGATTTTTTATCTAAAAGGTATTCAAAAACTAAACGTGAGATCAATACTGCACAGAATAGTGATGATAAGATACCGATACATAACGTAGTAGCAAAACCTTGAACCGGACCACTACCAAAGATGTAAAGGATAGCGCCTAATACAAATACAGTAACGTTCGAGTCAATGATAGATGACATTGCGTGTTTGAAACCTTCTTTGATAGCTACCGGAGTTGGTTTGCCCAAAGTAAGCTCTTCCCTTACACGCTCAAATATAAGGATGTTCGCATCTACCGATAGACCGATTACCAACACGATACCTGCAATACCAGGCAATGTTAATACCGCACCTAGTGATACCAAAATACCCATGATAAAGAACAAGTTGATCACCAATGCAAGGTTAGCAACCCATCCGGCTTTATTGTAATATAAAGCCATAAACACAAGGATTACAACAAACGCAAGTACGAATGACAATAAACCATTGTGGATGGCAACCTCACCAAGTGAAGGACCAACAACGAATTCACCAACAATTCTTGCAGGAGCAGGAAGTTTACCCGCTTTTAAGATGTTTGCTAAATCCTGAGTATCGTTTACAGTGAAACTACCAGTGATAGAAGAAATACCGTTAGGGATCTCATTTTGTACCGTAGGAGCAGAGTAAACTGTATTATCCAATACGATAGCAATAGATTTTTTATTGTTTGGATCAGCAGAAGCTTCAGCAGTAATTTTTTTCCATTTTGCAGCACCCTCACCAGTCATATACATGGTTACTTCAGGACGACCTTTTTGATCGTAATCATGACGGGCATCACTAATAGCTTCACCACCTAAATCAGGCTTGCCATCAGAAGACAAAGATTTGATTGCGTACAATTCGAAAATCTTAGCACCACCAGATCTCTTCGTTGTTATATACTTGCCAGAATTGTAATTCTGCAGAACCTTGTAATAATTTGTGAACCCTTTCTTTGTCCTGAACACCTGGCATCTCAATTAGGATACGGTTAGTACCTTCTTGTTTCTGCATGTTTGGACTTACTACTCCGAAACCATCGATACGACTTCTGATGATCACGAATGAACGGTCAATAGCACTAGTAGCTTCTTTAGATAAGAAGTTTTTTACTTCCGAATTGCTGGCATCAGGTTTAAGAAGTTTAGAGTTGTCTTGATTAGAAAAGAAGTCAGCTAATTTTACGTTAGGAGAAAGTTTTTCAAATTCGTTAACAAATAAGTTAATGAAATCTTTTCCGCCAGCGTTCAATTGAGTTTGAGCAGTAACCAACGCTTTGTTGAAATTAGCATCATCAGTATTTCCGGCTAAAGATTTAACCAGTTCTGATAACGATATTTCCATCGTTACGTTCATACCACCTTTTAAGTCTAAACCAAGGTTGATTTCTTTTTCTTTACAGAACTGGTAATTAAATCCAAAAAGAGGATATACCGGTACTGTTGCCATCGAATCTAAATAAGCTTTTTCCTTATCCAGGTCTCCTTTAGCATAAGCTTTTGCGTCTTTTTCAACTTTAGAAGTAACAAAGTTGAATGAGAGAGAATACACACAGACGATACCTAAAAGTATCGCCATAAATTTTATAAAACCTTTACCCTGCATTTGTTTGTAATTATTAGTCTATATGCTATATATTTTTTTAACAAGTCGGCAAATCTAATTATTTTTTTAATTAATAGGCCACGTTATGAAAGTTTTTATTATAGGCCTCCAACTATTTGCTTTTAAGATTGTTTAATACCGCTCAAGTGTCGAAAATGTGTAAGCTACCACATTTTTTTCATCAGGCTCATGATCTTCAGAATTTATTACTTTCCAGGTCTGCTTATCGATTTTCGGAAAGAAGGTATCGGCATCATAAGTCTGGTGTACGGTGGTAAGATAGATACGATCCGTTTTGCCAAGCGCATGTTCATATATCTGCGCACCGCCAACAATAAACACTTCTTCGTCCTTGGTACAAAGGGCTAAAGCATCATCAAGAGTTGTTACAACCTCAACGCCTTCAATGGCCAGGTCAGTATTTCTTGTAATCACGATGTTACGTCTGTTGGGTAGTGGTCTGCCAATAGAATCATAGGTTTTTCGGCCCATAATAATGGTATGTCCGCTGGTTATTTGTTTAAAATGCTTTAGATCTGCTGGCAAATGCCACAATAACTTATTGTTTTTACCGATGGCATTATTTTGGTCTATAGCTACTACAATTGATACGATCATACTGCAACTACTCCTTTAATATGCGGATGAGCTTCGTAATCTTTCAACGTAAAGTCTTCAAATTTAAAATCAAAGATGTTTTTAACGTCACGGTTTATTTCCATTACAGGCAGTTTTTTAGGATCTCTGCTCAATTGCAATTTTGCCTGCTCAATATGATTGTTGTATAAATGAGCATCGCCAAGGGTATGAATAAAGTCGCCATACTTCAAACCGCATACCTGGGCAACCATCATGGTTAGCAGGGCATAAGAAGCAATATTAAAAGGAACTCCTAAAAATATATCGGCACTGCGCTGATACAGCTGGCAGCTTAATTTTCCATCTGCAACATAGAACTGAAAAAATGCATGGCAGGGAGGAAGCGCCATATGTTCTACCTCGGCAACGTTCCATGCCGATACAATGATACGTCTGGAATCCGGGTTGTTTTTAATGGTATTGATGATCTGCGCTATCTGATCGATATGTCCGCCATCGGGTTTAGGCCACGAGCGCCATTGCGATCCGTATACAGGGCCCAAATTGCCGTCGGCATCAGCCCATTCATCCCATATCCTTACACCATTATCTTTTAAATACTTAATATTGGTATCGCCGGTTAAAAACCAGATCAATTCATGGATGATTGATTTTAAATGCAGTTTTTTTGTGGTAACCATAGGGAAGCCTTCCTGCAAGTTAAATCGCATCTGATATCCAAATACACTGATGGTGCCGGTTCCGGTGCGGTCATGTTTTTGTGTGCCATGATCAAGCACGTGCTGCATCAAATCTAAATACTGTTTCATCTGATTAATTTAAAAAGGCTATTTATTACAAAAGTACATATTATATGGAATCTTTAAAGCTATACTTCTATACTATGTTTTTGATTTTTGTAAGTTTGCAGGCTTAACAATAAACGCAAAAATTGATGCTTGCATTTGCTAATGCCAAGATAAACCTTGGTCTGTATGTAACTGAGAAAAGACCTGATGGATACCATAATCTTGAAACTGTATTTTATCCGGTAAAAATAAATGATGTTATAGAAATTACAGATGCCGGAGAAACAACTTGTCAGATAAAAGGTATTGATATTCCCGGAAGTACTACTGATAACATCTGCCTAAAAGCATTTGATTTACTTAAAAATGATTTCGATTTGCCAGCGCAACAAATTACGCTGCTTAAAAATATTCCTGTTGGGGCTGGTTTAGGTGGTGGCTCATCTGATGCTGCATTTCTGATCAAGTTATTGAACGATAAATTTCAATTGGGCTTAAATACCCATCAGATGGAAGATTATGCAAGGCAGTTGGGTGCCGATTGTGCATTTTTCATTAACAATAGACCGGTTTTTGCAGAGGGAAAGGGCGATGAGTTTAGCGAGGTCGATGTTGATCTTTCTGGCTACAAGATTATATTGGTTAAACCCCCGGTGCATGTGTCTACTGCCGATGCTTATAGTGGAATTGTGCCTCATAGATCCTCCAAATCACTAAAGGACTTAATTCAATTGCCGTTAAAAGATTGGAAATCGAACCTGARGAATGATTTTGAAGACACTGTGTTTTTGAAATATCCGGAAATAGCAACGGTAAAACAAGCGCTTTATCATGAGGGAGCAATATTTGCAGCCATGAGTGGGAGTGGTTCATCAGTTTTTGCAATATTTGAAGACCAGGTGAAATTACCCGAACTGGAAAAGGATAATAAAGTGTTTTATAACATTTAGTACCAAAGAACATATTACAAGCATAAAGATATTTACAAATGGAAATTAACCTGATACGTAAAAACAATAAATTTAATTTTGAAGCTCAGAACCCAAGCGGTCAAACTRTAGAACTGGATGCTAAGCCTGAAATTGGTGGAGAAGGTAAAGGTTTCAGACCAATGGAAATGCTGTTGGTGGGCCTTGGAGGTTGCAGTGGAATTGATGTGGTGAATGTGCTAACCAAGCAAAAAGAGCCATTAAATGATGTTAAAATCAATATTAAGGCCACTCGTAAGGATGAAGAGATGCCGCCAATATTTGATGTGATAAACATACATTTCGATCTTTATGGCGCATTAAATGTTCAAAAAGTAGAAAGAGCACTTGCTTTAACTTTCGAAAAATATTGCTCAGTATCTAATATTTTGGAGCGTTCAGCTACGCTGAATTTTACATACGAAATTCATCAGTAACGGAGTAGTTAAGGCTGCCGTCATCTCGACTTTAGGAGAGATCTATATTGCGTTAGCATAACCAAGAGATCTCTCCTAAAGTCGAGATGACGGCCATATCTCTTAACTGATATAATCGCGATCCTCATCGCTCAACGCTTTCTTACGATCTTCGGGTTTTATCGGCGTATCAACCCTGTCATAGGTGCTTAAAGTAGTTCTGGGTCTGCCGGCCCAATAGCCCAGTATAAATCCAACAAAAGTACATACACCCACTACCAGCAGTTTAGAAATTTCTTTCTTTACAAAAATGAAGTTAAACTCTACGGCGTCTGTATTTATCATTAAAAAAATAGTAATGATTGCTGTAAATGCGATGATGAAAATGGTTTTGGTCTTCATGACTTAAAAGCTATAGTTTAAAATTAATTCTAATATAGGATTTTGGTTATACACTTTGTTTACAAAAACACACCTGGCGCCCACATCCACAATCGGCTGATAACGCAGCAGGTTCATACTACTACGTAATTCGAAACCAAAAGTTTTAGGTTCTGCTAAATTTGTTTCTGTACCGATGTTTTCATAATGGCAGAACATGCCTGCTCTCAGATTTCTGATATAGGCCAGCGGACCGATTTCTTCATCGGGGAAAACGATAGGGAAGCGGTAGTTGAAAAGCAGGGTGTTTCTGAGAACGCTTTTTGCCCTGATGTTACTATAGCCATAAACAGTGTTTATTTCCTGGTCGTACAATCTTATGCCTGATGTATTCTGATAATTGAAATTGGCCAGGAAAGAGTGGTTTTTTAGCAGACCAGGGAAATACAGGAATCCTTCAACAGCGAACAATCGGCCGGCAAGATTATCATCAAATGGTTGGTGCATGTAAGAAATCCTTAATATCTGTGCCCATTTTGGTGCAATGTCTCTTGCGGCCTGTGCCGTGCTATGGTTAAAGGTGAAGTTGTATTCCATCGGGAAAATTAATTTGCTGATGAAATTTTTGGGCAGGTTTTCGGGCTGGTATCTTTGGGTGTAACTGGTTAGTGCATTAAAAGAGAAATTGTAAGTCTCATTTAGCGCGTTCAAGCTTATTGGAACGGATGCCTGAAGTTGGATATTGTTTTCTCTCCAATCGCCCTGCAGAACGCCTGATTTTGTGTTATAGAAAGTTCTTCGCGGCCGGTTCCTGTAGGTGGCTCTTATGATCGGATAAAAACTTTTTAAAGTGAAGCCTGCATTGTACTCGAATTTTTTCAGGTCACGGTAATAATCCACTCCTGCAAAAAAACCGAAAGTGTTAAGCAGGTTGTCGGAATTTAGTTGTAGTCCGCCGCGGTACTCGTTTTCGATAACCGGAATTATGCTGTGTACATTGAACAGGTTTGTTAGTGCACGGTATGGTTTTGAGGAGTAACTGCTATCTGGAATATTGTCGAAAACATTCGTTGTATTCTCTTGTTTTTGGACGGCGCTGCCAAAATAAACGAAATTGTTATCGCCCGGTTGTTTTGGTTGTAGCGGCATTTCTGAAATTCCATAGCCGCTTAGTGTGTAGTTGTTGAAAATAACGGAAGCAGTGCTATCGGCTTGCGTTGGATTAAAAGCGCCGTATTTAGAGGCGCTCAGAGCGCTTATCTTTTTTGAAATGGTATCTATGCTGTAAATGTTGTCGATTCCATCGTAATGCGCGTTAAAAGCTATTCCTCGGTTAATGTATATCGGTCTGCTTATCTGCTGTTGCGTTTCCTTTATCAACTGTTCTGTTTTTTCTCCCTTGTCTGTTACCCACAAGGCTTTTCCTTTTTCGCTAACGCTAATGTAGGTGATCAGGTTTCCATTGRCGTTGTAGGCCGGAGTTTGCAGTATCAGGTTTTCGGGATTAGGAATAGTGTTTAGG
>NZ_JBFTNT010000226.1:0-6903 GCF_056397585.1 Pedobacter sp. 05L430
GGTCCATTCTGCTTGAGATGCAAAAATGATATGGCAACTTTCATCG
Source organism: Pedobacter sp. 05L430 (assembly GCF_056397585.1). Classification (NCBI taxonomy): domain Bacteria; kingdom Pseudomonadati; phylum Bacteroidota; class Sphingobacteriia; order Sphingobacteriales; family Sphingobacteriaceae; genus Pedobacter; species Pedobacter sp. 05L430. The sequence goes on from NZ_JBFTNT010000226.1 coordinate 47, forward strand.
CCAGCGCAATAGGTGTTTTTTGGATACTTTGTTTTTCTGCAAGCAGCTAATTTGCCTGCCTGGCCTGAGGTATGGTGGGCCTAACTAAATATTATTTATTCAAAAACTAAAGCATGAAACAAAGATTACTATTGAAAATGATCTTCCTATTGCTTTTCTGTTATGGTGCAGTTGCCCAAGACAAGAAAATATCAGGAAAAGTGACTGACTCCGATGGCGGTGGACCGCTACCGGGTGTCAGTGTAAAAGTCAGAGGAAAACAGCAGGGGACGGTAACGGGACCCGATGGGAAATATATTCTTGAAGCTGCAAGTAGTGCTATCCTTGAGTTTGCTTACGTTGGATATGTTGGACAAACTAAAACTGTCGGTAATGAACTGGTCATTAATGTGATACTAAGCAGTGAAAATAAATCGCTAACAGAAGTGGTCGTAACAGCATTTGGTATCAACAGGGCTAGCCGGACAAATGGCTATTCCGTTGCACAGGTAGGTGGGGACGAAATCAATAGGGCTTCCCCGGTAAATTTAATGTCGGGTCTACAAGGTAAGGTTGCCGGTGTAGATATCTCCGCTACTTCAGGCTCACCCGGCGGATCCAGCAAGACGGTAATTCGGGGATTCTCTTCTATCGCTGGTAACAATCAGCCCTTATATGTTATTGATGGTGTTCCAGTAAACAATTCGAGGCCCGGAGATGCCTCCCCGGTCAATAGTCTTGGAGATTTAAAAGAGAATTATGATTTTGGTAATGCTGCCAATGACATCAATCCCGGAGATATTGAGACGATTAGTATTCTAAAAGGGGCTGCGGCAAGTTCCTTATATGGATCGCGGGCATCCAATGGTGTCATTTTAATTACTACTAAAAAAGGAAAAGCAGGTGCTTTCAAGGTAGACCTCACTTCAGCTGCAGCCTTTTCGCAGGTAACAAATGTACCTAAGCTACAGGATAAATATGGACAGGGTTTTGCGTATGAAAGTTGGATTGCTGAAAATGGTAGCTGGGGAGCAAGATTTGATGGGCAAACGCGGGATTGGGGATCTAAAGTTGATGGAAAGCGTTTGTCTCAGACCTTTGCCGCAGCTAAAAATAGTTTCAGAGATGCTTTTGATACCAGTCAGGAGTACAATAATACAATCTCTTTTAGCGGGGGTACAGATCAGTCGACATTTAGACTTTCTTACGGAAATGTAAACAGCAACGGCATTTTGCCAGGCTCCAGTGATGTATATAAAAGAAATACAATAAGTTTGAATGGTTCTACTAAGTTTAAAGACCTATCCATTACTGCAGGTTTAAACTATCTTGGAAAGAACACCAGGACAGTACAGACTGGTCAGGCGAATTCAGGGGTGGGCTCTTCTTTTTATGAGGATATTCTACAGATTCCGGTTAATTTCGAAATCTCAAAATTTAAAGACTACAACAATAAATACTTTGATGTAGATGGCTTCTATAGTCCTTTTACACAAAATCCATATTATTCAGTTTTTGAGAATGGTGCGACATTTAAAAGCGACAGGTTCTATGGCAACCTTGATCTGAAAATAAAACCATTAGAATGGCTGACGCTTCAATTTCAGCAAGGCGTTGATGTGAGTAATATCGTCGATAAGATTTGGAATGCTAAGAATTCACCAACTCAGGGTTCATGGTCTGGAGGTGGTAACGATGAGCAAATCGTTAGGCAGGCAAGTGTTGGAAATGTTGTTGATGGTTCAGAAAAATATTTTGAGTTTGATTCCAAGCTCAATGCGCTATTTGATCAGAAATTCTCCGATCAATTTAATGTAACGGGATTGATCGGCTTAAACTTCAATGACAGGGGTTCAAGAGTTTTATATACCGGTATTGAAGATCTGTTGATCCCTGGCTTATATCAGATTGATAACTCAGGGAACGCCCCAACGAGCAGTCAGACCAGTAAGCAGCGCAGGCTTTTCGGTGCTTATGCCTCTGCCACTTTGGGATATAATTCTTTTGCTTATTTGACTTTGAATGCAAGAAACGATTGGAGTTCAACCCTGCCAAGCGCGCAAAGAAGCTATTTTTATCCTGGTGCCAATTTTTCTTTGATCCTGTCTCAGATGATCGATATGAGCAATGCTAAACTGTCTTTATTCAAATTAAGAGCAGCTTATGGTAAAACGGGAAGTGATACCGATCCTTATAGTGTGTTAAATACGCTGACTAAAACCAATGTTTTTTTGGGTGGAGGTGCTTATACTTCATTCCCATTTGGAGGAGTAGGTGGGTATAGTATTTCTAATACTTTAAATAATACCAAACTGAGACCGGAGATCAGCACAGAAACTGAATTTGGGACGGAGATAAAGTTTTTCGATAACCGTCTAGGACTGGATTTCTCATATTACAACCGCGTTACCAATGATCAGATTCTACCCATTGTCTCTGCGCCATCTACTGGTGTAAACCTCAGAGTCGTAAATTTCGGAAAGGTGCGTAATAGAGGTATTGAGATCACATTGAGCGGGGTTCCGATAAGAACTGATGATATGAGTTGGAATATTGGATATACCTTTACAAGAAATAGAAACGTTGTTCTCGAATTGCCGGATGGACTGAGCAAGGTAATCTTAAATGCTGTATTTGATGCGCAATTTGTGGCTAAGGTTGGTCAGCCTTTAGGCGTATTTGAGGCTCCTGTGCCAGTTTATGATCCAGAAGGACGTATTGTGGTAAGTTCAAATGGATTTCCCGCTTCTGCACCTAATCTGGGAACCTATGGCTCCTCTCAGCGCGATTTCGTAATGGGCTTTACCAATACTTTCACTTATAAGGATTTTATGTTCGGCTTCACGCTGGATTTTAAAAAGGGAGGCCTATTCTATTCCGGCACAGCAGATTTGCTAAATTTTGTGGGTAATGCTGCAAATACAGTTTTTAACGACCGACGTACGTTTATTGTGCCTAATTCAGTGGTAAAAGTTGTGGATAATGCGGGCAAAGTGACTTATGTAGAGAATACAAATCCGATTACCGAAAACAATGTTTATTCCTATTATTATACCAACCTGGGAAGGGCAATTTCTTATAAGGATAGGATTATTGACAAAACATACCTAAAGCTCAGAGACGTTACGCTTGCGTATTCCCTGCCTAAGAACATTGCAAGAAGGATAGGAACTGACAAGGCGATGATCACCCTTTACGGTAGGAATTTGCTTACCTGGTTGCCCAAACAGAATATAACCATAGATCCTGAGGTTTCAAATTTTGGTAACGACCTTTCCAGTGAATTCGGRGAGTTTAGAACTGGTCCATCCACAAGGAATTTCGGCGTTTCTTTAAATCTAACCTTTTAATCTTCAATTAATTGTTTATACAAATGAAAAATTTAAATAAAGTCATTATGGTGTGCTCACTTGCTGGACTCATAAGTAGTGGTGGATGCAGTAAGTTAGACATAAACATAGATCCCAATAAGCCATTGCTGGAGAAGGCAAATCCTGAATCACTAATCCCTTCAGGAGTGATTTCAACTGCAGGAAGAGTAGGGGGGGACTTAGCGATTGTTGGCGGGATCTGGTCTCAGCATTGGACACAAAATAACTCTTCAAGTCAATACATTAGTCTCGACACTTATGATGTTCCAAATTCATCGTCCTTTATAAACAGCCCTTATCAGGAACTTTATTCAGGAGCATTGGCGGACTATCAGCTTGCAATTGAGAAAGCTGTTGTGGCAAAGGATTGGCGTTATAATCTCATGGCTACAGTGATGCGGGCCTATACCTACCAGGTTCTTGTGGATCTGTTTGACAAAGTTCCCTATACTGAAGCCCTGAAGGTTGGTACATTTTTGCAACCCAAATTTGATGATGGATATACCATCTACAAATCATTGATTGAAGGAATCGATGCAGCCTTAGCAAAAGACTTTCATAATACACCACATCTAGATACGGACAGTAGAATAGACTTAGTTTTTGGAGATAATGGCAATGCATCCTTTGAGGATCAGATGGAGAACTGGGAGCGTTTTGCAAACACCTTAAAGCTTAAAATGTACTTAAGAATGGCCTATGTAAAACCTACGGAGGCTGAGGCGGGTATCAAGGCAATGTATGATGGAGATGCTAAATTTTTGACCACCAATGCAGGTGTGGCCGGGTATGAGAATGTTCCTAATAAAAGTAATCCTTTGTTTGAGTACAACTTCAGAAGGCTGAATACAACAGATAACCTAAAAGCGAGTGCAACGCTGGTAAGCTGGCTGGAACAAAACGCGGATCCTCGGGCCCAGGTTTATTTCGGTGTGGATAGCCCTGTGCCTACAATTAATCAAGGTGATTTTTGGAATCAAAGTAGTCACCCAGAATATTTTGATGCGGTAGTTCCTGTTATTGCTCCTACAGCACCGGTTTGGTTCATCACTAAAGCCGAGTCTTGCTTCATGCAGGCAGAATTTTTGGAACGTTACTATGGAGGTTCAGGAGCGGAATTGAAGTACAATGAAGGAGTAACAGCAGCGTTTACAAATCTTGGCTTGCCTGGCCCTACAACTTTATTGGCTGGTCCGTACAAATACCCTACAACTGCCAACCTGGAGACAAAAATAGAAAAGATAATTGTTCAGAAGTGGGCGTCACTATTTGGTTCCCATGCTTTGGAAGCTTTCTTTGAACAAAACAGAACAGGTTACCCAAGGATTAGCCCTGTATATTCAACAGAGGAAGATTACCAACCGGGTACTTTAGTTTATGCATCCAGAGGTGTTACCGGTGCGGGAAATTTTCCTAGAAGATTAGTTTATCCAGAGTATGAAAAAAGTAGAAATACCAATACCCCAGCCGAGGTGCCGATTTATACCAAAGTTTGGTGGGGAAAATAGTTTTTTAATCAAAAGAGATTCAGATGAAAATTAATAATAATAAGATATTGACTTTAATGTTGATGGTTATTGCAGCCGTATATGCTACAAGCTGCAAAAAGGACGTAGATTATGGAGGAACAGTAATGCAAAAAATGTCAGGTGACTGGCATGTATCGGTGGACAATTCTGCGAAGCGATATAATTTGTATAGTTTCAATACAGCAGACAATAGTGCTAAACAGTTTTGGATTCAAAGTACGGGTCTGAGAGCTGGGACGAAGAATATAGCAATCAAAGGAAAGATAAATGTAGATCTTGGGAGTCAGACTTTCTCGGTATCAAATGTTACTAATGTCGCTGTTGGGGCTCCTTACACAAGTTTTAGCATTTCAAATGGCCGAATCATCACAAATGGGACTGTTGGTCCCGGATCGGGTACACCTACAGATTCGATCACATTTGACCTGAATATTGATGGTGCTACATTCAAAGTGACAGGAAGACATAAAACTGGATTTGTAGAGGATCGTCCTAAATGATGTACTGCGCAGCAGCCTTTAATCACTTTGCTGCTGCGCCTAACTTAAAAGGTTCTCAATAGACTATTCCGAGCACTGGAATAGTCTATTACTTATTTGAGACGGTGTGAATATGGTTTAAAATTATGAGGGTTGATAGAACAAGTCATCAGACTTCTCTTAGGTTAAAAAGCTGTGAAGTAAATACAATCCTTTTTAATCGGTTACACAAATTTAGAGACGTAAGAATATGATTGATCAAACAATACAAGTCGTCATCAATGCACCCCATAAGGACGTTTATAACTATATCTCTGACTTGAGGAATGACAGAGAATGGAGAACAGAGGTGATATTGACTTCATCACAGGCTGACTTGGAAATAGGAAATATTGCAATAGAAAGCTCCTTTCTTTCCAGAAAGATCCCTCAATATATCCGCCGACTGGAATGCATAGCGTTTCAGCAAAATGATATGATTTTATACCAAACGCTTGATGGTGATCCCCATTACTTGAAAAGTACCCGGAGTGTGCAGATTTGCGAAGGTGATTCTACACGGTTCATTTATCGACTCGAATTTGATCAGAGCATAGTCAAGCATGCTTTGGGCTTCAGCTTACCTAAGTTAAATATTGATGTTGTGACCAGAAGATCAATGCGAAATTACATGAACAATTTGAAGACCATCCTGGAAACCAATGTGTAAAATGGGAGTAAGTTCAAGATCAAATAAACCCATGTCTTTTTTGATGTTATTGAGTAATCTGCTACTACGGTTGTAAACCGAAAAGCGTAAATCCAGCTGACTCGAGTTCTTGAATATAGCCAGTGTAATCAAGGCCAATATTTATACGCTCACAGAATCCTATAACGGACAATATATCACGCCATTCTTTTAATCCCTCGAAAAAAAAATGGTTAGGATTTGTATTTTTGTGATTATGATTTTTAGAACTGCGGAACTTTCAGATATAAAACAGATGCAGATAGTGAGACACTTGGTGAAAGAGAATACACTAAGTGATCCTAATCTTGTTCCAGATAAAGATGTAGCATATTACATTTCCGAGAAAGGAAAGGGATGGGTTTGTGAAGTGGATGGGCTAGTGGTGGGTTTCTCTATTATAGACCTCATGGAAAGAAGTGTTTGGGCGCTATTTGTTGATCCAGAATTTGCAGAAAAGGGGATTGGAAAGGAGTTGCACAGGCTAATGATCGATTGGTATTTTGAACAAACCACTGATACGGTGGTGTTGGGGACATCCCCGGGTACCCGGGCAGAACGATTCTATAATTTTCAAGGCTGGACTCCTATCGGAAGTTATGCTAACGGAGAGACTAAATTTGAAATGCATTATGAGGACTGGTTGAGATTTCGTTGAATTTGAGTACCTGATTCTGTTTTAAGCAGATAACCCACTTCATTCCTTCTCCCCAATTTTGAAAATAGCTGGTAAACGATTTTTCCGGCTATTTCTTTTTCAAATACCCTAAGT
>NZ_JBFTNT010000227.1:0-6877 GCF_056397585.1 Pedobacter sp. 05L430
TATTGTTTGAGACCATAAGTCACATTAAGAGTAAAATTAAGCAGTGGTTTGGTACCCATGGGCACTAAAAGAGTGACTATTTTTTAATAAAGCGAGCAATAAACATGGTATCTGCTTTATCCTTATAGCCCTTAATCACTTCCATTTTTTCGAGTTGTAGGGGTAGGTTTTCGACTATCCATGCTACAACATCTTCATTTTCCTGTTTAAATACAGAACAGGTAATGTATACCAATGGCTTCTCTGTTTTCAGATATTTAACAACATTACCTGCGATTGCTGTTTGAAGTTTCGAAAAATAACTGATTTTATGAGCGTCAAAATAATAAAGCATTTCAGGAGTACGACCCCAGGTACCCGACCCTGAACAAGGTGCATCCAGAATAATTCCGTCAAATTCATAATGATGCAGATCCTGATCGTTATTCTGAAGCAGATCTAACACTTTTTTCTGATACTTTTTTAATCCCGCTTCACGGAAACGCTCCTCCAGATTGTTTAAGCTGTTTTCTCTTACGTCGCTAACCAATAACTGTACACTAGGCTCAAGATCGTGCAGAAGCAGGGATTTGCCTCCTGAGGCGGCACAACAATCCCACCAATAGTCCCAGGTCTGAGGTTCAAAAAAATCTCCTGTTTTCTGTGATGATAAATCCTGTACCTGATAATACTGTTGTGAGGGTACAATTTTTTCCAGTTTGGTTCCATTTGGCAAGGCCAAAGTAGTTTTACTTATCTCTTCAACTGCTATTTCTGCCTCTTTTAGCGTTTTAATAAGTTGGTTTATATAGCTCGGTTTAACTCGCAAAAATAAATCCGGCTGTATAAAAAATGACTCATAAAAGTCTTGCTTTTCAATATCTTCACTCAGGTTTTCATTGAATATGAATACCTCAGAAAGTTTAAAGGAAGGGTACTGATCTGTTATTAAAGCTATTTTTTCTTGAACGGAAAGATTGATCTGCTCTTTAAACTGAGGCAACTTAGTTTCAATTACCAGACTTAGTGTTTGATTGCAAAGGAAGTCGGAAATAGCCAAACGAAGTATCGTATCTTCTTTTAGGAGTGCCTTACCTAATCTGAAAAAACTATAAATATATCTGGTAGCCCAACGCCGGTCGGACGAGCCCATTTGTTTATGCTGCTTAAAATAAGTAAACAAGAAACGATGTAGCGGCTGTGTGCCGTCATAACTTTTAAATACCTGTTCAAATGCCCTGATCTGGTGTTCTACCCTCATTCAATAAGATTTAAAGAAAAATCCTGGTAACGTAACAACATTAAACTGGTATTAATATAACCTAATTTTTCATCATGGTAGAATGAAAAGTTATTATGCAGCCCTTTATATTTTTCCTCTGTAATGTATTTCAGATAATCTTTTCCATGTTTGGAAATAAGCTGAGCAAAATAAAAGCCGATATCGAATCCCTTAAACGAATATTCACCGGGTTCAAAGCTATACGCAGCTCTATATTTCTTAATAAATGAGATCACATGATTATTCTTATAATCGACCTTATAAGACGACGTTACAGCAGTATTTAGCGCCTGAAGCTTGTCTATATTATAATTTTGTTTTATCCAGTCAGGGTGACCATACAAATCTATATCCAGACCAGCATTTTTTAATTTTACTAGCTTATCAATTGTTGGTATTACAAACTTTCTATCCGGGGAAGTTACAATAATGACATATTTCTTATTCTTGATCAGGTTCAGCTCCATAGTAAAAACAGAAGCAAATTCCTGAAAAGTGAACTTTTTCTTGCTGCTTTCAAAATATGCTTTTACAGGTGCTGACAGTAATTTACTGCCTGCATCTTTTGAATCTATCAGTACTAAAACTGTGTTTTCTGGATTGTAATGTTTAGTAATATAAAACCCTAATTTTTCGACGTGTAAATCTATATTATTTACAATAGAGATCAGATTTGGGTTATTAAATTCCTCTGGATGTGTAGCCGCGAGCGGATTAACAACGGGAATGCCTTGCGCTACAGAGTAATCTTTAATGTATTTTAATCCTGCGGGGTAAACCGGCCCAACAATTAAATTACTGTTGCTTAATCCTCCGTTTTTAATTAATCCTTCAATTTGACTGTTATTGTCGCGGGAATCATAAACATTTAATTTAAAACTGAGTCCTTGTTCTGCTGCCGAATCTATACCAAGCTTAAATCCCTGATAAAAATCGATTGCCATAGCTGATTTTTCGACTTCAGCTTTGGTGGCCGTTTTAAGTCTTAAATCATTTAATCTGAACGGAACCAGCAGAGAAATATCAGCCTGCGTAAATTTAGACGCAGGCTTTTCTTTTTTCTCTTCTACCTTTTTAGGAACATCGGGCTTTTTAGTAGTGGTCTTTTGAATTTTAGGTGAACATGCAGCTAAAAAAAGTCCAATAAAAGCTATTACCCAATATTTACTCCCACTCAATTGTAGCTGGTGGTTTTGAGCTGATATCATATACGACGCGATTAATTCCTTTTACTTTGTTAATTATTTCGTTAGAAATTTTTGCGAGTACGTTATATGGCAGATGGCACCAATCGGCAGTCATACCATCAACAGATTCAACTGCACGAAGGCAAATTACGTTTTCGTAAGTACGCTCATCGCCCATTACACCAACAGATTGAACCGGAAGGAAAATGGCTCCCGCCTGCCAAACTTTATCGTAAAGGCCGGCTTCCTTTAAGTTATCAATATAGATAGCATCTGCTTCTTGTAGAATGGCAACTTTCTCTGCAGTTACTTCACCAAGAATTCTGATAGCCAATCCCGGACCAGGGAAAGGGTGACGCCCAATAATAAAGTGTTCAAGTCCTAATGATCTGCCCACTCTTCTTACCTCGTCCTTAAACAATGTATTAAGAGGTTCTACAACCTTTAACTTCATGAAATCAGGTAATCCACCAACATTATGGTGTGATTTGATAGTTGCTGATGGTCCTTTAACAGACACAGATTCAATAACATCTGGGTAAATGGTTCCTTGTGCTAACCATTTCACATCCTGAACTTCATGTGCTTCATCATCAAATACCTCTATGAATACGCGTCCAATTGCCTTGCGCTTTAATTCTGGGTCTTTAACTTTTGCAAGCTGGCTAAGGAAACGTTCTTTAGCATCAACTCCCTTTATGTTTAAACCAAGGTGTTTGTACTGTTCTAAAACTGATTCGTACTCTCCTTTGCGTAACAAACCATTATCTACAAAGATGCAGTGTAGGTTTTTACCAATTGCTTTATGCAATAAGATTGCTGCAACACTTGAATCAACACCACCTGAAAGGGCAAGAACAACTTTATCGTTACCTAATTTAGCCTGAAGCTCAGCAATGGTGGTTTCAACAAATGCATCTGGAGTCCACTCCTGTTTACATCCGCAGATGTCTACAAGAAAGTTTTCTAACAATTGTTTACCATCAGTACTGTGTGTTACTTCTGGATGAAACTGGATTGCATAGGTTTCTGAATCTTTAACCTGATAAGCGGCAACTTTTACACTATCTGTACTGGCTATAAGTTCTGCATTTGCAGGCATTGCTGTAATGGTATCACCATGTGACATCCACACTTGTGAACCTGCACTAATATTTTTAAATAACTTATTATTATCTGCTACAAAGTTTAGGTTGGCTCTGCCGTATTCGCGTGTTGATGAAGCCTTAACCTCTCCACCTGTGTGCTGGGCAATATACTGAGCACCGTAACAAACTGCTAAAACAGGATAATGTTTATGGAATTTTTCAAGATCTATTTGAGGTGCGTCTTCCTGACGAACTGAATATGGACTACCTGAAAATATGATGCCTTTAACGTCAGATGAGATTTCAGGAATATGATTGAAGGGATGAATTTCGCAATAAACATTTAACTCGCGTACCCTACGGGCAATTAATTGTGTGTATTGGGAACCAAAATCGAGAATTATGATTTTTTCTAGCATGGCCAAAGTTAAGAATATTTAATTACCTCCACACCAAATCTTCGCAGAAAATCAACACCTTCATCGCTCGCCAAGCCCTTGTACTCTGCATAGGAATCTTTATAGTAAACTAATTTAATACCTGACGATAATATTAACCTGGCGCAAGCAATACACGGCGAAAGTGTGGTATACAAAGTTGACCCTGATATTTTAGAACCATTTTTTACCGCATACAATATGGCATTCTCTTCTGCATGTAATGCAAGTGAACAACTACCGCGCGAATCTCTGTCGCATCCTGTTTCAGGCCACTCTTCATCGCAGTTATGTGTACCTGAAGGCGGCCCGTTATAGCCTATAGAAATAATTCGGGTATCTTTTGTTAATACAGCTCCAACATGGGCACGCACGCAGTGTGAGCGGTGCGACAGATCGGTAGCTAAGTTCATAAATATATCTTTAAATCCTTTCTTCATCTGATGCGTTTTAATTCAAAAAACCGGCTGGCAAATATAGGGTAAAAAAAAACTTCCCTCCTTTAAGCAAAGAGGGAAGTTTTTATGCGAAGGCTATTTTAGTGGCCGCCGGCTATTTTTTTATCGAAATCAATTCCTTGTTTTCTAAGGATGCCGCTTACTTTCCAGGCATAATATGCCAGATAGGCGAAGCATAGCACACCTACTATATAACTGTATTGGATACCAGTGAACTCAGATACGTATCCTTGTACCCAACTAATAATTCCTCCACCCATGATCATCATGATTAAGAAGCTACTTCCCTGACTTGTATTTTTACCCAGACCACTCACAGCCAATGTAAAGATACAAGGCCACAATGTACTGCAGAACAGCCCCACACTTGTAAGTGCATAAACACTTACCATACCTTTTGTAAACATACCGATTAAGAGTGCACTAATACCTATGATAGAGAATATCAGCAACATTCTGGCTGGATTTCCTTTACTCGCCATATCAGCAATAATCAACACTAAGATAATTAGACCATAAACATAAAATGGAGCTAAATCATGGTGAAATATTGCATTAACACCTAAGAAGATCCCGAAAGCTAAATATGGAGCCACAAACCTTAATATTTTTTGTGTACTTACATTGTCGGTGAAAGCCTCAACAGCTCCAGTCCATCTACCAATCATCATACTGGCCCAGTATAAAGATACATATGGTGCAATATCCTTAATTGCAAATCCCAGGTCCTTTTCCATGTAAGCAGGCAGGTTACTTGCAGTAGATACTTCAACACCTACATAAACAAATATGGCAATCATACCCAATACCAACTGAGGGTATTTTAAAGCAGAACCCTTATGGCTTGGATCCTCAATTACCGACTCAACCAAGGTTGGTCTATCTGGCAGAGAAGACAGCTTTAAAAATATTGCAACCGCAATAAACGCAACTCCTAAAATTAAGTATGGTATTTTAACACTTTCAATACTTACATCTTCACTTGCTGTAGATAATGAACCAAAAATGGCAAAACTAACAATTAGGGGTCCTATTGTAGTACCAAAGTTATTAATACCACCTGCTAATGTTAATCGTTGGGAACCTGTTTTAATTGGTCCTAATGCAATGGCCAATGGATTTGCTACCGTCTGTTGCAAAGAAAATCCTAATGCCACGATAAACAACCCAGATAACATTAAGGGGAATGAGCCCAGATTTGCAGCCGGATAAAACAACAACGTTCCTACAGCCGAAATAACCAAACCTAAAGCTAATGAATTCTTGTAGCCCAGCTTATTTACAAGATCCTGTTTCATTAAAACTGAAATGGCATTATAAATTAATGCTCCAACCGTATAGGCAATATAAAATGCAAGTGATACCCATTGGCTTTGGCTTTGAGTTAAGTCAAATGCTTTTTTAAATACCGGTATTAATATGTCATTACTGGCAGCTACAAAGCCCCAAAAAAAGAACACTGTGACTAAGGGAATAAATTGGCCCCATTTGGTTTGAGAATTTTCTGAACTCATTTTAAACTTGGTTTTTTAGAACGCTAAACATAAATAAAAAAAACTATAAGCTAAAGTGTAATGTTTACACATTACAGGACGTTAGATATCTGCATGAAAACTAGTAAAAAAATAAGGTCACTTTATGTTTAAAATTGCATATTAGCGTATTATATATGTTTAGCTGAATGTTTGAAGCAATATTACAAGGGATAGGTGCGGGGATTTTATTTTCGTTTTTAACGGGTCCCGTATTTTTTTCCATGATAAAAACCAGCATAGAAAAGGGCTTTAAAGCTGGGTTCTCTTTAGCTATAGGTGTAGTTTTCAGCGACATAATCTTTATCTCGCTTACCATATTCAGTTCACAATTTGTAGACTATAATTCTGAATACAATCAATACATAGGTATTATTGGTGGATTGTTCCTTTTTGGAATTGGCCTCTACTATCTTTTTAATAAAGTAAAAGTAAGCTACGACATTTCAGAAACTGTAAAAATCAAAAAAAGAGGTTATATATTAAAAGGGTTTTTAATGTGCCTCTTATCTCCGTCTACTTTGATGTTTTGGATTATGGTTGGGGGTATTATCTCGGTACAGCTTCATTATGATATGGCCGAAAAGGTGGTATTCTTTGTGATTGCGATGACAACCCAGCTATCAGTTGATTGTGTTAAAACGTATTATGCAGCAAAATTAAGATACCGGATTAAAGAAAAAAGCATTCAGAACCTCAATAAAATAGCTGGGGCAGTGATTTTAATATTTGCAATCAGGTTATTTATTCAGGTATTTATAAAGTATCACATGTAAACAACGGCAATAAAAAAGTCCCGTTGCATTTTACAACGAGACTTTTTATATCTGCTAATTAGGCTTCTAGTAAGCTCTTTGATTGTTTCCTTCTTTCCAGTTTACAAAGGCTTTATTAACAACCTTATTTCCTCCTGG
>NZ_JBFTNT010000228.1:0-6870 GCF_056397585.1 Pedobacter sp. 05L430
TACCTGTACCCGTGATGCTATAACAACATTTCCATCTATGAGGGAAATGTATGACAATGGGTACTCAAAATATATTCCTGAATCTGGTGCTTTAAACGAAATAGAGCTTTTATTAAAAGGCAAAACTATTACCATTGTTTTAGGAACATGGTGCGGTGATAGCCGTGAACAATTACCCCATTTTCTAAAAACGACAGATGCATCGTCGCTTGATAAAAAAGACATAAATTTTATCTGTGTAGATAGAACAAAAAAAGCGGAAAATGGGTTATTAGAGAACTTAAATATAGATCGTGTACCAACCTTTATTATTTATGAGGATGAAAAAGAGCTCGGTCGGATTATTGAAAAACCAATTATAAGCATTGAAGAAGATTTGGCACTTATATTATCAAAAAACTAAATATGTCGATTACTTTAGAGAAGAGCTGGCTTAAAGAACTAGATGCCGAATTTGAAAAGAGCTATATGAAAGATCTAAAAACTTTCTTACAGCACGAAAAGCAAAAAGGCATCACAGTATACCCTAAGGGATCAGAGGTTTTTAAGGCATTAGATCATACCCCATTTGATAAAGTTAAGGTAGTGATTTTAGGGCAAGACCCTTATCATGGACAAGGACAGGCTCATGGCTTATCTTTTTCAGTTCAAAAAGGTGTTACAGTTCCTCCTTCTTTAAAGAACATATATAAAGAACTTGTTACTGATATTGAGGGATTTTCGACTCCTTCCCATGGCAATTTAACCAAATGGGCTGATGAAGGAGTTTTGTTGCTTAATGCTACTTTAACGGTGAGAGCCCACGAAGCAGGGTCTCATCAGGGTAAGGGTTGGGAAATATTTACCGACAAAATAATAAGTCAGCTATCTGAACATAGAAAGGGCCTAGTTTTCCTTTTATGGGGTAGATATGCCCAAAATAAATCGACATTAATTGATCAGACCAAACACACTATTTTGACGGCAGCCCATCCATCTCCTTTCTCGGCCTATAATGGATTTTTTGGGTGCAGGCATTTTTCTAAGGCCAATGCTATTTTAGAAAAACAAGGTCTTAGTGCAATTGACTGGCAAATTGTCTAAAAGAAATTAGTATTCCAAAGGAACGATTGGTTCCTTTTTGGTAGTAGACATGATCATCATTGTCTGAAAAGTTTTAACTACAGATATTTTACTGATCTTATCCATAATTAAACGTTCATAAGCCTTAATGTCATTAACGTAAACCTTAAGTAAGAAATCGGCTTGTCCAGTAACGTGGTGACATTCTGTAATTTCTTTAATCTGATTTACCTCATCCAAAAAGATCTGTATGGTATTATTTTTATGAAAATCAAGTTGAACCTGAATAAAAGTTTTAATGCCTAAACCTAACTTCTCTTCGTCAACAAGGGCATGGTAGCTTTTGATAAATCCTGACATCTCTAATTTACGTACCCTTTCCAATGTAGGAGCTGGAGAAAGTCCTATCTCCTGAGATAACAATAAATTAGTTATCCTTCCATTTTCCTGTAGTAATTTAAGAATTTTAAAATCAGTTTTATCTAGTTCTGCTGCCATTAGTTTTATTAATATTATGCAAAGGTAGAATAAGAATGCGTTACATGCCAAATTTTATTCTAAAAATGTTACAATTATTTACAGTTTATTTCTTAATATTTTTTTAGATTTGTCTAAACTTATAGTTAGGCAACCATAAATGCAATCATTCACAGAGGAGAACTATCTTAAAATCATTTATCACCTTTCGCTTAATACTGAAAGCGCGGTACAAACCAACGCTATAGCCGAAAGAATACAGACTAAAGCGGCTTCGGTTACCGACATGATAAAGAAATTAGCAGACAAAAAGCTAGTTGATTATAAAAAATATCAGGGTGTAAAACTCACAGAATCAGGTAAAAATGCAGCAATTAACATTGTAAGAAGACACCGGCTATGGGAGGTATTTCTTGTAGAGAAACTGAATTTTAAGTGGGATGAGGTTCATGATATAGCCGAAGAGTTAGAGCATATTAAATCACCCGAGCTTATTGAACGTTTAGATGAATTCCTCGCTTTCCCTAAAAATGACCCCCATGGCGATCCTATACCAGATAAAAACGGAAAGCTTGATAATACAGTATTTATAAAATTATCAAAACTCAAGACCGGAGACAAAGGCCTGATTATGGGAGTTAGTGAACATTCATCAGTCTTTTTACAGCATCTCGAGAAAGTAGGTCTCACACTAGGTAAACAAATAAGAATTACAGAAATCACTGATTTTGATGGTTCTGTAGAGCTTAGTATAGAAAACAAACAGATTAATGTAAGCCGGGAAGTGGCAAAACACATCCTCATTAAAATATAATATGAACAAACCTGAAACCACCACAAAAAACTCCGGCTCATTAAGTGAAGTGCATCAAAGTGTTGACACCAGCAAAAGAAYTGGCTGGCGACGCATCCTTTCTTTTATCGGCCCTGCGTACCTGGTAAGTGTTGGCTATATGGATCCGGGAAATTGGGCCACAGACATTGCCGGCGGTAGTAAATTTGGCTATCAGCTCATCTGGATCCTGCTAATGTCTAACCTCATTGCATTGCTTCTGCAATCGCTTAGCGCCCGTTTGGGTATTGTAAGAGGCCTTGATCTTGCGCAAGCCTCAAGAAACGGGTATCCAAAATGGGTAAACATTCCGCTTTTTGGCCTGGCACAAACTGCAATTATAGCTTGTGACCTTGCTGAGATTATAGGTATGGCAATTGGTTTAAACTTATTATTTGGCTTGCCCTTAATATGGGGAATTAGCTTAACCATTTTTGATACTGTACTCCTACTTTTCTTGTTGAACAAAGGAATGCGCAAAATGGAGGCCTTTATTGTTTCAATGGTTTTCATAGTAGGCGTTTCATTTTTAGTAGAAATGTTTATAGTAGAACCATCCCTAAAGGAAATTGCAAGAGGTTTTGAGCCAACTATGCTATCAGGAGAGGCATTATATATCGCAATTGGCATTATTGGTGCAACTGTGATGCCACACAACCTCTATCTGCACTCATCGCTGGTTCAAACCAGAAAATTTGAAAGAGACAATAAAGGAATCAAAGAAGCCATCAAGTTTAATTTCATTGATACAGCCGTAGCTTTAAACCTTGCATTCTTTGTAAATGCAGCCATTTTAATCCTTGCAGCCGCTGCATTCTATAAAAATGGGTTACATGAGGTTGCGGAAATTCAAGACGCTCACAAACTGCTTCAAAACATCTTCGGCAATGTTGCTCCAGCTCTTTTTGCTATTGCACTAATCGCTGCAGGGCAAAGTTCTACCGTAACCGGTACCTTAGCCGGGCAAATTGTAATGGAAGGCCACTTAAAGCTTCGTATAGAGCCATGGTTACGCCGATTAATTACCCGATTGCTGGCAATTATACCAGCTTTTTTTACTATATTATGGTTTGGCAATGATGCTTTAGGTGGTTTATTAATTTTAAGTCAGGTCGTATTAAGTCTTCAACTCGGCTTTGCCGTAATCCCACTGATCCATTTCACATCAGACAAGCGTACGATGAAAGGATTCGCCATCAAAACGTGGGTAAAAATTCTAGCTTGGGGAAGCTCCATCGTTATTGTTTCCTTAAATGTTAAACTCGTTGTAGAAGAAATTAAAACCTGGGGTGCTGATGGCGGTTGGTATGTTTATGCTATAATAGTTCCATTAGCTATACTTATTGGATTGCTTTTGTTATACGTTTTCATATACCCTTTGATCAGCAAAATTAAGCGTGAGCAAAATGTAACTCCGCATGGCAGTGCACTTAATATTGATGAGGTTGAAAAAATACACTACAAAAGAATCGGTATTACTGTTGATTTTTCCAAGAACGATAGAAACACAATAAGACATGCTTTAATCCAAGGTGGCAAACAGGCCAACTATCATTTAATTCACGTAGTTGAAACAGCTGTAGCCCGCTACCATGGCGAATCGGCACTTGATTATGAAACACAAAGTGACACAGAAAATCTGGAAAAGTACCGTATTAATCTGGCGGAACTTGGATACAAAGCCACCGTCCATATTGGCTACGGAGGAACAGTAAAAGCAATCGTAGATATTACTAATGAAAGCAACCTTGAACTGCTTGTTATGGGTGCCCATGGACATAAAGGCTTAAAGGATCTGATACTTGGAACTACAGTGAATTCTGTACGTCATAAAGTGACTATTCCAGTGCTTATTGTGAGATAAAATTGAGATATTAGCGGATTCTTATGAAGAACGATATCCAGATTAAAAATAAAAGAGCCTATTTTGATTACCACATTATTGAAAAATATAATGCAGGAATTGCTTTATTAGGCACAGAAATAAAAGCCATCAGACAGGGTAAGGCCAATATGTCTGATGCATTTTGCATGTTTATAGGCAATACACTATACGTAAGAAACCTACACATTTCAGAATACAGTCATAGTTCATTTCATCACCACGATATTAAACGCGACAGGGCACTGCTTTTACAAAAAAAAGAAATCAAAAAGCTTAAAGTAAAAGGAGAAGAAAAAGGCTACACTATTGTCCCACTGCGTATTTTCACCAATGAAAGAGGTTTTGCTAAGATAGAGATCGCATTGGCCCAGGGTAAAAAAGAATTTGACAAGAGAGACAGTATTAAAGACAGGGAATCGAAAAGAGAAATGGACAGGGCTATGAAATTCTAACAGCCCTGCAAAAAAATTACCAGGCCTGATCTCCAACCAGGGGTACAAACCTAAAGGTATCCAATTCTATCCTTTCATAATCGGTTTCACTAACTCGAATTACAGTTACCATTTTTTGGGAGTGCTCATCACCTACCGGAATTACTAAAATACCACCTACTTTAAGTTGTTTAAGTAATATCTCTGGCACGAAGGGTGCCCCCGCTGTTACAATGATTTTATGATAGGGTGCATGATCAGCAATCCCTTTTGATCCATCTCCAAAAAAGAAATGAGCATTGTATCCCATACCGGGTAAAACCCTTATGGTATGCCTGTATATGCTTTCCTGACGCTCAATAGTATACACATTTGCTCCGAGTTCCATTAAAATACACGTCTGATAGCCGGATCCGGTACCAATCTCAAGAACCTTGTCGCCCTTTTTTATGTGCAATAATTCGCTTTGATACGCAACGGTGTAAGGTTGCGAAATAGTTTGTCCATCTCCTATTGGAAAAGCGATGTCTTTATATGCCTGATTCCAGAAAGTTTCATCAAAAAAGAAATGACGAGGGACCTTACCTATAGCTCTCAATACCCTCTTATCAGTAATACCTCTTGCTTCAAGGTGCTCTACTAATTTCTTTCTCGCTCCCTTTTCTCTGTAATTGTCAACAAACTTATACGCCATAGCACCCCAAAATTAGCCTTTTCAAATCTAATAAATTGAATTATTTAGCTCTAAAAAGTTAAAAAAAGGCTAATGCGCACAAAATCAATCCCAATAAAACTAGTATGGATCAACATCCACCTGAATGTTTACTGCGCGATACTCCTTTTCTGATTGAAATTGAATAATGGTATCTTTCAATATCGACTTCACCTTTTGTATCGAAGTATTTTTATCGCTCTTAATGATTACTTGTTTGATGTAGTAATTCCTCACGCGTGACACTAATGGTTGTTCCGGGCCCAACACTCTCCCACCTAACTGACCTTTAAGAATGTTTGCAAACTTCTGCGAAGCCACATTTAAAAGATCAGCATCTTTGTGCTTTATATTAATAAAGATGAGCCTTGTAAACGGTGGGTAGTTAAACTGCTTCCGTTCTGCAAGTTCCTCATTATACATTTCCAGGTATTTATTATCAATAACCTGATTAATGATTCTATGATTATCATCATAAGCCTGTATAATAACTTTGCCCTGCTTATCCCTTCTGCCTGCTCTACCCGCAACCTGAGCCAACAACTGGTAACTTCTTTCAAAAGCCCTGAAATCAGGATAATTCAAAAGTGTATCTGCATTAATTACTCCAATTAAAGTCACATTATCAAAATCCAATCCTTTAGCAACCATTTGTGTACCGATCAAGATATCTGTCTTTTTCTCTTGAAAATCAGAAATGATCTGTTGCAGTCCATTTTTAGTACGTGTGCTATCTACATCCAATCTTGAGATTTTAGCTTCAGGAAAAATCAAACTCAGTTCTTCTTCCACCCTTTCAGTGCCAAATCCTTTCTGTTCAATGTGAACAGACCCGCAAGCCGGACAAATGTTAATGCTACTTTGGTGATAACCGCAATAATGACAATGCAATTTCCCACTTGTTTTGTGATAAGTTAAACTCACATCACAATTCACACACTTAGGTGCATAGCCGCAAGTACCACAAATTAAAATAGTGGCGTACCCCCGTCTATTTTGAAATAGGATTACCTGTTCCTTATTTTCCAACGTAAAAGCAATTTCATCAATCAGCTTAGTTGAAAAATAAGAAACCATTTTCTTACGTTTGGTCTCTTCAGAGATACTGATCACTTCCTGCAAAGGCAGATCAACACCACCAAATCTTTCGGTAATTGTTACAAGACCATACTTTCCGCTAACTGCATTGTAATAGCTTTCAATAGATGGCGTAGCAGACCCAAGCACAATTTTGGCCTGATGAAGATGTGCCAGGTAAACCGCAGCATCCCTAGCCTGATATCTTGGCGATGGATCATGCTGCTTATAAGAAGACTCATGTTCTTCATCAACCACAATTAATCTCAGTTCTTTAAAAGGCAGAAATACCGCGGAACGAGCGCCCAGAACCACCCGATATTTGCCATTTAATACCTTATTCCAAATTTCAACCCGCTCGTTGTTATTGAATTTAGAATGGTAAACACCAATA
>NZ_JBFTNT010000229.1:0-6864 GCF_056397585.1 Pedobacter sp. 05L430
ATATTCCATCTGATGTTGTGCACGACAGAAGAGCATCAGGGATTGGCGAACTTATGATTGATGTTCGAAATTCATTTAAAGAACCACTTACTCAAAAAAAAATATGGGAGTGGCATAAAGCCCTTTTGGGTTCATCAAATAGAATAAGAATTGGAGCATGGAGAAAAGGTGACGAACCAATGCAGGTTATATCTGGTAGAATTGGAAGTGAAACGGTTCATTTTGAAGCTCCGCCTTCAAGTCGGGTGCCAGCAGAAATGGAGCATTTTATAGAATGGTTTAATCAAACAGCTCCCGGAGGATCTCGGGAAATTAACAGTGCGCCCGTTAGATCTGCAATTGCCCATTTGTATTTTGAATCAATACACCCACTTGAAGATGGAAATGGGAGAATAGGAAGAGCAATTGCCGAGAAAGCACTTTCTCAAACTCTTGGAAGGCCGGTTTTACTTAGTCTCTCTGAAGCGATTGAGATAGATCGAGCTGCCTATTATGAAGCTCTTAAAAAAGCCCAGCAAAGTAATGACATTTCTGAATGGATAAACTATTTTGTTTCAGTAACATTAACTGCTCAACGGAAAGCTAAAACGTTAGTAAATTTTACGTTGCAGAAAACCAGATTCTTTGATAAATATAAAGAACAATTAAATAGTCGTCAGCAGAAAGCGATCATCAAAATGTTAGATGCAGGTACCGAAGGATTTAAAGGAGGGATGACAGCAAAAAAATACATCTCAATTACAAAAACATCAAAAGCCACAGCCACACGCGATTTGCAGGAACTAAGTGATTTAGAAATTTTAATAGCCGCCGGAAGTGGGCGTAGTGTGCATTATGACCTAAACTTTAAACTCATCTAAAGAATAGGGCAATTCCTCGCAAATAAAGCCATATTTCATTAAAATTTTTCTGATGGCAGGTACATAGGAACTGGCGCTAACTACCCTAAGGATTTTATCTTCATCCTCTAATGCAAAAGTCCAGTTTTTTGTGCCAAGCAGATTGTCCATCTTACGCCTAATGGTACTAAGATCATTTTTGTCCCGTACCGAGGTTTTAAAAATAATTATGTTCATCACTCTTCATTGATTGTGTCTAACAATTATCAGGTTGCAATCCTTATTGCCTCAACCTAACACATATAAAGATGGTTGATTTGTGAATTTAAGAAAAGAGAATTTACACCGAAACGGACAAAATTGAAGCTGAATTGTAAACGTATTTATTTTCTGGCAAGCCAGTCTAAAAATTGAGGAGTTTTTTCTTTGCTTATGGTGATGGTTTCCTTAAATGGAACTAAGAGGTTTATAATCAGCTTACGAGAGAAAAAATGAGCGGCATCTTTAACCGCTGTTCTGTTTAACAGGCACTGTCGGTTTACCCTAAAAAAATCGTCACCACAAATACGTTCCAGCTCTTCCATTTTCTTGCTAACCGCATACGTTTTGTCGTCAAAAGTAAACAAGCAGGTTTCTTCATGTTTAATATAAAACAGAGCAATGTGTTCCATTTTTACAGGAATGATCTTGTCTTTATGGGTAACTAAAATAGAAAATGTTTTCTGCACAGGTTTGTTTGCAAACAGATCTAAAATAGAATCATAAGAAACCGCCGAAGTGGTAAATTCCTTGCGTAAGGTTTGATATTTTTTTAGCGCCTGTTCAACTGTTGATGAAACGATTGGTTTCAATATATAATCTATACCTGTTGTGCGAAAAGCGTTGAATGCATATTCATCATAAGCGGTACAAAAAATGATAGGAGCTGTAACCTCAACAGCTTTAAATATGTCGAAACTTAATCCATCACCAAGTTGAATGTCACTAAAGATAAGATCAGGCATGCCATGCGTTCTAAAATAATGCAGTGATTCCTTTACCGATCTTAGGCTTGCAACAATTTGAGCATTAGGTTGTAATCTGATGATTAGATCAGCAAGATCCTCAGCTGTTATTTGTTCATCTTCTATAATTACAATCTTCATGTTTTAATATTTTTAAGCTAACAGAAAAGGTAAGTCCATCATCTCTGATATCAATCTCATCACCAGATAACAGGTTATATCTTTCTGCAAGATTAGCCAAACCACTACCGGTAGAATGTTCCAGGTTCGACTTAAGCTGGATGTTATTAGTTACACTGATCCAGTTGCCATTTTGTTTGATATTTATATTCAGCGGAGCAGCATCCGTTAGTTCATTATGCTTAATCACATTCTCCAGAAGCGGTTGAAGCGAAAAAACCGGAAGTACTAATCCTGAGCTTTCTTTCTCTTGTATGTCTAAATTAAAACTCAGGGCCTCACCAAACCTTACTTTTTGCATCTCCAGGTAATCTGCACATAATTTCAGCTCATCATTCAGTGATGCTATTCCGCTTTTGTTGCCCGATATGGAGACACGTAAGAAGTCAGACAAACGGAGTAAATAATCCTCAGCTTTATCGGGACTTCTTTTAATTAGAGATTTTAATATGTTGAGGGCATTAAACAGAAAATGCGGATGTATTTGCTGAAGTAATAATTCATTAGCCGCCTGAGACCTTGCTGCAATTAAACGTGAGTTCTCCAATTGTACCTGGTTATTAGAATCTTGTACAATAATGAAGTTTTGGAGTAGCAAAACAATACCATTGATAAAGAATCCCTGTAAACTGAGGTACAGATAAATTACATTACCTCTAACCCTAAATGGTTCGTGTTGTTCTATAATACCGCGAAAAGTAAGGTATTGCCCAAGCCAGTAAATACATATAATTATTACCGCACTCATCACAAAACTTGCCAGGTAAAACTTTTTGGTGCTTTTGCTTATCGGAGGCGATTTCTCATCGCCAAAAACCACTAACAGACGAATGTTAGATAAGCACATTAACGTGAGCAGCAGTTGGAAAAATAAACATTTTACCAGAGAGCCATACAGTTCCCCTTCTTGAATAAAAGAAGAAAGAAATAAAAACAAACTGACGGCTGTAGTAAAACAGCAGCTTATTTTTATTAAATTTTTAAGAGGAAGTTTCGTTTTCATTTAGTACAAATATATTCATGATTAACGAAGAACTTTTATTTTATCACAAAGCTCGCAAAGTTCACATGAAATTATGTGCTTACAAAAATGAAGGGTTTGGCATTTGAATTAAAGATGTTTAGTGCTCAAACGGACAAAATAATACCTGAATAGTCCTTTTAAAAATCATAACATCTGGATGATCTGATTTTTCGCATATTTCTGGGGCCTAAATAAATGCCTACTGAAAACTCATGACTGCCATAGTTGTAGTACTGAAGTTTGTTTAGAGAATAGTCGTAAGAATAGCCGACTCTTAGGTTGTCTGTAGCAAAGAGTTCGAACATCATGCCCAGCGCATTCTTTTTAGTGAGGTCTTTTTGCAGGAATTTTTTGTTGTACAAAGGAACCGTGGTTCTATAAAAACCACCTATCCATACCTTTTCATTGAGTAGGAGGAAGGCGTTAACATCCAAAGAAGTAGGACCCTTTATGTCGTCTTTTAATAAAATAACAGGTTTTAACGCCCATCCGTAAGTAATGGGTATTAAAGCGCCTGCAGTTAAAAATATGTGCGGCTGCGGAACAGGAACAAGAAGATTGTTGCTATAGTTTTTTGCAGCCCAGCTTGCTATCAGGTTACTTGCCGAAAGTCCGGCGAAATATTTTTCATTAGAGTAGTAAATACCAGCCCTTGCATCAGGGAAAAATCTGGTTTGCATTCCAGTAGGGATAACCTCATCATCGGGATCTATGCTGGTTAATTTATCTCCATCAAGGCCAAGTTGCATTACACCTGCTGCCAAACCAAAAGAGAGTCTGGAATTTTCATCATAACCCAGTTGAATTTTATAGGCATAGTTTGCATATGCAGAAAGGTTTTTTTGCGCACCGATCTTATCGTTTGAAGCGATGAATCCAAGACCAACATTTCCGTCGTCAATAGCACCATCTACAGCTACTGAAACTGTTGTTGGTGCACCTCTTACGCCTACCCATTGTGCACGATAAAAAGCCTGTATGTATAGTTCTTTTTTATATCCTGTATAAGCAGGATTAATATGGATTGTATTGAAAATGTACTGTGTAAACTGACTGTCTTGCTGTGCACTTGAGCTACACACAATTCCAATAGATGCTAAAAACAGAAGTATGATTCTTTTCATCATTGTTTGCCCCTTAATAAAGTGATATAGCCTTTATAGATTTCCCATTTGGTGCCTATTTTTAGTCTTAGTACATAGAAATAAGTACCTTCATTAAGCCCTCGTCCGGTCCATTCATTATTGTAGCCTTTTTTGAAGTATACAGTTCCTCCCCATCTGTTTAGGATGGTGATTTCATTTTCAAACGCTTGTACACCTGGTATTTCAAAGGTTTCATTTTTATTATCTCCGTTTGGCGTAAACACGTTTGGTATAATAATACCTGCTACCGAAGTACTGGCAGTGGAAACGTTATTAGCCATATTTGGATCTGACTGATCAGCCGAGACCTTTGCCGTGTTGTAAATAACACCGGCTTTAAGAGCTTTAGTTTTTATCCTTAAATCTGCAGATTCGCCATTTTGCAGGCTATCAATTTCCCAAAGCACAGTCCTGGTTGCAAAGCTATACCTTGCATTACTACCGGCAGTAGGGGTTAGTTGCTGAAATTCGACCTCGGGAGGTAGCTCATCTGTAACCTTAATGTTGGTTGCCTTATCGGTCCCATTGTTTTTTACATTAATGGTGTAATCGAATGAGTCGTTAAGTGTTAAAGCCCTGTTTTCTGATGTTTTGGTAACCATCATATCAGCTTTGAGAATAATAGGAGGAGTTGTTCCGCCTACAACGATGACAGCCTCTGAAATATCGGAAGCACAGCCTTCGGTGTTATAAGATATTACAGTGTATGTTCCAGAAACAAATACTGTAAATTCCTGGCCAATAGCGCCACTTACAATTTGATTGTCTTTAAGCCATTGATAGGTTGATGCGTTAACAGAATTTGCCCGCAACTTTAAAGAAGCCCCCTGCGGGAGATTCACCGTTTGCGGACCAGAAGATTGCGCAAAGCATGCCGTTGCACTGAGCAACAGCATACTTGACACAAAACTTATTTTTCTGTTAGACATAAAGCTCTGACCTTAATATTTAAATTATGGTGCTGTAATAGTAACTGTAGGTTGACCAGGAGTTTGAGTTACTGTGACTGTTTGAGTTGTTGTAGCTGTAACCTCGCAACCTGTACCTAGAAGTGTATTCGTAAACGTTGTTGCTTGTTTATATTTTACCTTTCCTGTAATTACATAGACACCTGGAGTAGTTGTTGTTAGTGTAAACTTTCCAGTAGCTTGGTCAATAGTACCAACGGTACTCCCATCTACAGTTGTGGTTCCATTATTAACGCTATAAGTATATTCTAAAACTAGATCTGATCCGCTTACTGGAGATAATGCAGCTCCTGTTTGAGTGATATCAGAAGAATTAACCGTGTTGTTGGATTGGCAATAGGCAGGAACAGAAGGTGCGTTTAATGAAAATGCCAATGGAGGGAGTATGATTATTGTGTTGCTTACAGGATCGGAAGAACATTGCMCTGAGGCTGCATCTGTCTGCGAAACTAGTATCACTTCGTAACTTCCTGGATCTGTAAACGAAGTTGGTGCGGTGGCAGAGGGATAACCAGCGAATTGAGTTCCATCTTTCTTGACATCCCACAAAGCTGAAGTTCC
Organism: Pedobacter sp. 05L430; assembly: GCF_056397585.1. Taxonomy (NCBI): domain Bacteria; kingdom Pseudomonadati; phylum Bacteroidota; class Sphingobacteriia; order Sphingobacteriales; family Sphingobacteriaceae; genus Pedobacter; species Pedobacter sp. 05L430. Next base: position 5,722 of record NZ_JBFTNT010000229.1, read on the forward strand.
TGCTGGTAAATTTGTTACACCTAAATTTAGGGTTGTTCCAGAGCAAGTATAAAATGTCGCTGCCATTGCAGATGTTGAAGTGATTAAAAATGAAGCTAATAAGAAGCTCATTTTTAAAAATGTAATTTTTGTTTTCATGTCTTTTTGATTTTAAGTTTTACGTTAATTGTTTATTAATTAGAAGTTATGTTTACTTGTGGAAGAGGTGGTTTAGGGTGTATGATCATGTTAAAAGTTACAGGGGGGCTTATACAACCATTCGCATTTTTAACACTTATTGTCCCAGCATAAGTAGTTACATTTGCTGTTGTGGGAACAATAATGCTTATATTAGAAGCTGGTAAGGGAGTATCAGATGATACATTCACAAAACCATCTGTTATTGCTGCGGAATCCCAATTGATGCTGTAGCTGGTTGGACTATATGTAGATGTGTAAGTTAATGTTGCGTTTGTTATTCCTTTACAAGCAGTTGGATTTGTGATTACAATAATGACTGGTGATTGGTTGATCATTAAACTTATTGGATATGAATTAGTACAATTGCTTGTTGTATTCCGGATACTAAAAGTTCCTGTATATGTACCAACAGGTGCATTTGAAGGGATACTCAATTGAATTGGACTCGTAGGAAGATCAGCTCCGCTAACATTGGTTAAACTTGTTGTATTCCAAATGATGTCATATTTAAGACTACCGGAAGAAACAGCAGTATAAGGTAAGGTGGCTGCTGTAGTCCCTTTACATATGGCTGGAATATTTCCTAAAGATATTGTTGGGAGTGGAGATACATCAACAGTGAAAGAAGTTGAATTGCTACAATGTGTAGTTGTATTGGTAATAGTATATGTGATGCTAGCTGTTCCAACAGAAACACCTTTTACAAATCCAGTACCATCAACAGTGGCTACTGAAGAGTTATTAGTACTCCAAACACCTGGATCTTCACTCGTATTGGTAAATGTATAACCAACACCCACGCAAATATTTGCGTTACCAATAATTGCAGAAACAGTTGGGAGAGGATTTACGGTAACGATTATTGGAACTCTTTCTGATTCAGCATTACAATTTGTTCTTGCGGTTGCCACATAGTAGGTTTTGGTTGCTGTAAGTGATGGAGTAGGCGTATAAGTATTGGTG
>NZ_JBFTNT010000230.1:0-6843 GCF_056397585.1 Pedobacter sp. 05L430
ACTTTGATAAGTAATCTATTCGGATGCTGGCCTCATATTCCCTGCCTCTGCGCTGGATATTGTTAACCAATGTAGGTACAGATGCACGAAGGTAAACAAGTAAGTCAGGAGGTTTGATAAACGAGGTTACATTTGCAAAAATTGCTTTATAGTTTTGATGATCTCTTGTGGTCATCAGGCCCATGTCGTGTAAGTTATCAGCAAATATATGAGCATCCTCATATATGGTCCTATCCTGTATTACGTTTCTGTTGAAGTTTTGTATATCTACGATTTGTTGGAAACGACTATTAAGAAAGTAAATTTGAAGATTGAAGCTCCATCTTTTCATGTCGCTGTAAAAATCTTCGAGATATGGGTTATTGTCAACAGCTTCGTATAAAGCTTCCCATCCATAATTCTTAGCCAGTAAACCCGTTAGCGTGGTTTTTCCTGCTCCTATATTTCCTACTATCGCTATGTGCATAAACTTTTATTGAAGATCAGTAAGGTAGTTATTTTAGGCAATAAGTTAAAATGATTTGAAGCCAATTAATTGTCTGACCTCTCTTATTGTTTTTTGTGCGCTTTCTCTGGCTTTTAAAGCACCATGAATAGCTACCTGACGTAAATATGAACTGTCTTTAGAAAGATCTTCAATACGCTCACGAATGGGGGTGTTAAAAATGATCATATCTTCGGCCAGTTGCTTTTTGAAGTCACCGTACCGAATACCCATTTTATTATACAAGTCATCAAAATGTTTCAGTGTATCGGCGGGTGAAACAATTTTCATTAAATCAAACAGATTCTGGATTGCTTCCGGTTTTGTTTGGTTTTCCGCTGAAGGGCCACTATCAGTTACCGCGCGCGACACTTTTTTACGGATAATTTCAGGGCTGTCTGATAAATAGATGCAGCTACCTTCTCCGTTTGATTTGCTCATTTTTCCATTTCCATCTAAACCAGGTACCTTAACCAGATTTTTCGAGTAGTTAAAAGCAAATGCTTCAGGGAAATATTCTGAATTATATAATCTGTTAAATCTATTGCCAAAAGTACGTGTAAATTCAAGGTGCTGTTCCTGATCTTTTCCAACGGKTACTTTTGTAGCCTTATGGATCAAAATATCAGCTGCCATTAAGGTAGGGTAGGTTAGCAGACCTGCATTTACATTATCTGGCTGAGACCTTACTTTGTCTTTAAATGAAGTACTTCTTTCCAACTCACCCATGTATGCATTCATATTAAGATATAAATACAGTTCGGCAACTTCCGGAACATCAGACTGAATATAGATGGTTGTTTCTTCAGGGTCTATTCCACATGCAAGATATTCTACCAAAACGTGTCTAACGTAGCCATGTAAATCTCCAGGAGTAGGATKAGTCGTTAAAGAATGAAGATCAGCAATGAAAAAAAAGCAGTTATAATCGTACTGCATTTTTACAAAGTTGGTTACTGCACCAAAATAATTCCCTAAGTGTAATTTTCCTGTCGGACGTATGCCACTAACTACCGTTTCTTTCATAGGGCCGAAATTAATAAAAAACCACAACTCGATCTGCTAATAATTTCTTTTTTTATCCTTATTTCTTTAATTGGTTAATTAATTTCTCAACTCTGATACTTTAATGGTTTGAATTCTAAAAATTTGTATGTTTGAATTCAATGGTTAAACTTCTAAGGCACCTGCACCGTATTTATTCTTTATTTGTTCTTTTGGTTTTTTCGGCTCTGTTTTACCCGTTTTATTATCTTGCTTCGAGAAACCCAAAGTACTACGACCTGATGAACAAATTGCGCAAATGGAATAGCTTCATTTGTAGTTTCTTTATTGGATTGGCTTATCGTATTAAGTTTGAAGAGGAATTAAAAAGCGATCAGACTTATATCTATTGTGCCAATCATACTTCTAATTTTGATATCATGATACTTTGTGTAATTGCAAAGGGACGCTTTCATTTTATGGGTAAAGAAGAGTTGCTGGCTAACCCTGTTTTAAAGTTGTTTTTTAATACTATTGATGTTCCGGTAAAGCGTGAGAGTAAGATTTCGGCGTTTAGGGCGTTTAAAAAAGCAGGTGATAATCTGGAAAAGGGAATGAGCCTGATTATTTTTCCGGAAGGAAGGATAGAAGATCAATATCCTCCCAAAACAATCCCTTTTAAAAATGGGCCTTTTAGACTTGCAATTGAAAAAAATATAGCCATTGTTCCTGTCAGTATGATTAATGTTTGGAAAAGAATGTGGGATGATGGATCAAAATATGGAACAAGTCCGGGAATTTGCGATATTTACATCCACAAACCAATTGGGACTCAGGATTTGGGTGTTGATGACTCAGATATATTGAAGGACCGCGTTTTTGATTTAATAAACAGTAAACTTGCTCATAAATGATTATAGATAAGCAAACCATAAATAAAGTTGCTGATTTAGCCAGAATAGCTATTGAAGATAAAGAAGTTGATACATTGATTGCCGACATGAATAAGATACTTACTTTTATGGAGAAGTTGAATGAGTTGGATACTACAGGTGTAAAGCCTTTGGTTTATATGAACCAGGAAGAAAACATCTGGAGAGAAGATGTAGTGAAGCAGGAAATTACAGTACAAGATGGATTAAAGAATGCAGCTAAACACAACGAAAGCTTCTTCTTTGTCCCTAAGATCATAGAAAAATAAGCTGAAGTGTAACATTGAAGTATTAAAGATCGTCTAAAAAGAAAAAAGTGATGGAAAAAGCATTAATACAAATTACAGAGATAGGCCGTAAATACGTTATAGGTTCAGAAGTTATTCATGCTTTAAAATCCGTTACTCTTGATATCCATAAAGGCGAGTTCGTTGCTTTAATGGGGCCTTCAGGTTCTGGTAAATCGACCTTAATGAACATTCTTGGCTGTTTAGATACCCCAAGTAAGGGAACATACATTCTTAATGGAATTAATGTGAGCCATATGACCGATAATGAGCTTGCTGAGGTAAGAAATAAAGAGATCGGGTTTGTTTTTCAAACTTTTAATCTTTTACCCCGTTCAACATCTTTAGATAATGTTGCTTTACCATTAATTTATGCCGGTGCTTCTAAAAAGGAGCGTGACGAGCGGGCTCAAAAAGCTTTGGAAAACGTAGGCCTGGGCAACAGGGTTACACACAAGCCTAATGAGCTTTCGGGTGGGCAGCGCCAGCGTGTAGCTGTTGCCAGAGCTTTAATAAACAACCCATCAATTATATTGGCCGATGAGCCAACAGGTAACCTTGATACTAAAACTTCCATAGAAATTATGGGTTTGCTTGAAGAAATTCATAGTAAGGGAAATACCATCATCCTGGTTACGCACGAGGAGGATATTGCTCAACATGCTCATCGCATTGTGCGTATGCGCGATGGTTTGGTTGAGAAGGACTATAAGAATGAAGATATTAAAACCGTATCGCCACGCCTTAGCAATCTGGAAAAAATAGGCAGTGATTTTGAGAAAATAGTATAACATTTCTTAATGAAGATATATACCAAAACCGGTGATAAGGGATTAACCTCGTTGATAGGAGGTACCCGAGTTCCGAAATTCCATTTGCGTATTGAATGTTATGGAACCGTTGATGAGCTTAATTCCTACATAGGATTAATCATGTGTCAGGATATAGATAACCATCATCAAAAAATACTTAAAGAGATTCAGGACAGGTTATTCACTGTAGGAGCATCGCTAGCTGCTGATCCTGAAAAATCCAAAATGAAGATACCCGACCTTCATGAAAGCGACATTGCACTGTTGGAACAGGAAATGGATGGCATGAACGAAATACTGCCAGAATTGAAGCATTTTGTGTTGCCAGGTGGAAATACGGTAGTTTCTTACTGCCATGTTGCAAGATGTATTTGCCGCCGTGCAGAGCGTTTAACGGTACATTTGGCTGCCGAAAGCTTTGTTGACGAAAAAATGACCATTTATTTGAACCGTTTAAGCGATTATTTATTTGTTTTGGCACGAAAACTGAATTTAGATGCTGGAACGGAAGAAAATATATGGCTTCCGAGGCTTTAAAAAAAGTGGAAAAAAAAGTTTGTTTTGCTCAGGTTTTTTAATATACTTTTGCGAATAAATTTAGAATAACTTAATAGTAAAGAAATATGTATTGGACTTTAGAACTCGCATCGCATTTGGAAGACGCTCCATGGCCTGCAACAAAAGATGAATTGATAGATTATGGTATACGATCTGGAGCACCTGTAGAGGTGATAGAAAATTTACAAGCTTTGGAAGACGATGGGGAACCATATGAAACCATCGAAGAAATTTGGCCAGATTACCCTACTAAGGATGATTTCTTCTTTAACGAAGACGAATATTAACCATAACTAATAAAAAAGAAAGGCCCCAATTATCGGGGCCTTTCTTTTTTTGGAACGATGATTGTTTATGTATTGTCATGGAAGTGTTTAACACAACCTGAAATCTATCTAAAACATATACTTAAATTAAACGTTATGGGAAATCTACTTTATCTAGTTGCCGTAGTATTAGTAATACTGTGGATCATTGGCTTCTTCTTTAATGGTTTTGGTCCGAATGTTGGTGGCTTAATCCATATTTTATTAGTGATTGCTGTTATCGCAATTATTCTAAAAGTTATCAATAGGGCAGCGTAATAGCATTCCTGTTAATCGGTCGTTATGCTATTAGAGACCATTTGTCTTTATCAGCGTAACGACCGCTTGAGGAAAATTGAAGCAATTTCAAGATCCTCCGGATAAGTAATTTTAATATTCTCTCTTTCTCCGTCTATCATATTTATCTCAAATCCAGAATACTCGGCAACTGAGGCGTCGTCCGTAAACTCATTTCTGAACGGCTTTTCATATGATTTTCTTAACATGTCCAGATTAAATGTTTGGGGGGTTTGTATCAAAGCGACCTCATTTCTGTTCAGCGACTCACTTTTTTGGCCTCCAATGATTCTCCTGATGGAATCTGTTGGATTAATGCCTACAACACAGTTGCCTTTTTCTTCCGCTACCTGAAATGATTTCGAGATAAGCTCAGGAGATACCAATGGTCTTACTGCATCATGTACGGCAACAATCCCTTTTCCCCTAATTGCTTTTAAACCGTTTTTTACGGAGTGAAATCTTTGTTCGCCACCTTTTATTACCTGATGAGGAATTGAGCAGCTGTAAGTATTACAAAGCTCTTCCCAGTAGGCATGTTGATGTATGTTTAATACTAAGAGTATTTCGGGGTTTAGTGGGCATTGATGAAAAGCCTCAAGTGTATGCATGAGTATCGGCTTGCCATCTAATAATAGAAATTGTTTGGCGATGGTATTTTGCATTCTGTTGCCGGAACCACCTGCAACTAAAATAGCGTAGTATTTCATGAGTGAGTATTTAGTACTTAGTATTTAGATAAATCGTATAGTTAATGAGCTATTTGCATTTTGTCTAAATACTAAGTACTAGTATCTAAAGTACTAAATGATTAACATAGCATCACCATAGCTATAGAAACGGTATTTTTCTTTTAAAGCTACTTCATAAGCATGTCTAACATAATCGTAACCGCCAAATGCACTTACCATCATCAATAAAGTTGATTCCGGAGTGTGGAAGTTAGTAATCATTGAGTTAGCGATACTGAAATCATATGGAGGGAAGATGAACTTGCTCGTCCAGTCGTTAGCCGCCTTAAGTGTTCTGTTTGAAGAAACAGCAGATTCTATTGCACGCATCGAAGTAGTTCCAACAGCACAAACCCTTCTTTTTTCTTCAATCGCTTTATTTACAATATCTGCATCTTTTTGCTCAATAATGTACTGTTCTGAGTCCATTTTGTGTTTAGTTAAATCTTCAACCTCTACAGATCTGAAAGTACCTAAGCCAACATGTAAAGTAACTTCTGCAAAATTAATACCTTTTAATTCCAGACGTTTCATCAACTCTCTGCTAAAATGCAAGCCAGCAGTTGGGGCAGCAACTGCACCTTCATGTTTTGCAAATATAGTTTGATAACGTTCTTTATCCTGCGCAGTAGCTTTACGCTTAATGTATTTTGGAAGTGGCGTTTCGCCAAGGATTTCGATATTTTTTCTGAATTCTTCGTCAGTTCCATCAAATAGGAAACGGATGGTACGTCCGCGTGAGGTGGTGTTATCAACAACTTCGGCAACTAATAAATCGTCATCACCAAAGTATAATTTGTTTCCAACGCGGATTTTACGGGCCGGATCAACCAAAACATCCCATAAACGTAATTCTTTGTTCAGTTCACGTAATAAGAAGACTTCAATTGTCGCACCTGTTTTTTCCTTGTTTCCGTATAAACGGGCAGGAAAAACTTTGGTGTTGTTCAATATCATTACATCCTTATCATCAAAATAACCTAAAATATCCTTAAATATTTTATGTTCAATTTTGCCACTATCCTTGTGTAAAACCATTAAACGGGCTTCGTCCCTTTGTTCTGAAGGATTATTGGCAACTAATGATTCAGGTAGATTAAACTTAAATTGAGATAACTTCATATTTTTCGATGTGATAATTAAGGGCGCAAATTTACAAAATATAATCTTCTTTTTTGCAATTAACTTACGTCCTGATAAACAAGATATGTTTTATTCATAAACATAAATGTATTTTTTATATTATATAATGTTTTTCTGTAACCTTTTTGGTTAGTTTTGGTCTAAACATTAATTATGATCATTCTCAAACTAATAGGCGAAAGTTTTCGATTTGCATTTGATGCTCTCCGCCAAAATAAGCTTCGCACCATGCTTTCCTTATTAGGGATCACCATTGGTATTTTTGCAATCATATTCGTGTTTTCTGCTGCTGATACTTTTAGAAGTAAAC
>NZ_JBFTNT010000231.1:0-6802 GCF_056397585.1 Pedobacter sp. 05L430
CCTCAGAGGTTACAGTTTTAGATTCTTGTGTTGTGGACATGAATAAAGCAGTTAAACTTTTAAATTGGAAAACCAGTAACGAGGAGATAGTAAGGGCTGATAAAGGTGCTGCTTTTGCGCTAATGGCTCATTTAAATAGATGGAAGTATTTTGTAACTAAAGATGCTGACCAAGGATTATTAAATAATGCGGTTGCAGCAATAGATTCTATAACCGCTTCTGGGAAGTACATGCTGGAGCCAGCTTCAAATTTTGCCAGATTATTTAAAGGTAAATCATCAGAAGGCATCTTTGAGATCAATACAAGTTTCGGTCAGGGCGAGTATCAGGAAAGCGGTTTTTATAATTATACCCTAGGCATTCCTTACATACCAGGACAGTCTAAATCAACCATTTTTGATAGGGAGATGGTTAATGCAATTTTTGCTGATGATTCGGATGCGAGATATAACTATTATTTCGACAGGTCTAAACCTGAAGATATGATTCTCACAAAATACATTGGTAAAAACAAACAGAATTTAACTTTTAAAGATCCTAATGCCCAGACAGGTGCGGTAATAGATTGTAATATCAGCATTTTCCGATTAGCAGAAATGTTGTTGTTAAGGGCAGAGTGTAATGCATTACTAAATAAAGATGGTCAGGCACTCACAGATTTAAATGAAGTTAAAAGAAGGTCTAATCTTGAGAATTATGCCGGAAGTGGAGAAGATCTTAGATATGAAATATTTGATGAGACTTTCCGCGAATTGTTTTGTGAAGGCCATACCTGGTACGATATGGTGCGAAACAAGATGGTGGTTGACTATCTTGATGCTAGTCGCTTCCCTCAATCAAGATACGATGAGGAAGGTTGGAAATGGCCTATTAACAGAGGATTATTTGTTGATAATAAACAATTGACACAAAATAAATACTGGATCGGAAAATTAAGATAACCTGGTCACTTAAATTAAATATCATGAAAATTAAATTATCATACATTTTAACTCTAGTCGCTTTTTGTGTTGCATTTACCGCCTGTAAAAAGAACGACTATATCATCGGAGGCGATTTACATGATCCACATGTAAATATGACGACTTATGATTTTCTTAAAACCAAACCTCTATTTGATACCCTGGTAGTTCTTATTGATAAGGCTGGATTGAAAGATGAAATCAACGGGAATAATACCTTTTTTGCTCCTACAGATTATTCAATTAAAGCACTTCTGGCAAGAAGAACACTAATTATTCAACAGAAGTATCAGGATGAGAATATCAAGTATACGTTGGATAGTTTGCCTGTTCCGGAGCTAAGAGATTCACTAAGATCTCATCTTTTTACCGGTAAGATTAATCGTGAGCAGCTTTCTTTAGAAAATAAAGTTTTCAAGAGTCTGTCTGGCGAGGATTTTTCTATTTTACTAAAACAAGTTGATAGCTATACCGGGCTTGTAACCACTAGACCACAGTATCTTTATCTAACCAAGATCAGGAATGGTCTGGACCCGAATCCAATTCCTGATGATTATCTGGATGAGGACAGGGATATAATAGAGCTGGTTCAGACCTCAGGGATTTTGACTACCAACGGGGTACTCCACGTATTAAATAATACCCACAAATTTTACTGGTAAATCTTTTACTCAATTAAATTGAACGAAATGAAAATTATAAGATATGCACTAATACTAATTGTATGCGCAAGTTTAGCCTGGGTGGGTTGTAAAAAGATCCCTGTAGGTTTTATTGGAGAAACAATGTATTATAAAGACAGCCCCTTTTCAATTGAACAGGGTAATGTAAAAGTAGTAACAAGCTCACTAAATTTAGATGGGTCAACGCTTCCTGTTTTAGTTAAGTTACTGGAAGTAAGAAAAAAAGGAACAAGCCAAAAAGCTGAGGAATTTTATGCAGAACATGAGGTTTATGTTTACAAACAGCCAATTGATCCGGACGTAGATACTACCATTGCGCAGGTAAATGCGAAAAGAGAGAAGAAAATGCTGCCTCCTTTTGAGTTTTTGCCTAGCGGACAATTTCTGTTTAATGCAGGAACCGCATTTTTGCCAGCAAGATCTGAATATGAATTTGACGTAGAGGTAAGTAATGAGAGCGGGACAAAGGTGTTTAAAAACATTGGCGAAATTCATTTTAGAGATCCGGAATTGTTTAAGCCTTATGCAATAGCAGCAAGCTGGTTTAATGATAATGGAGTTGCGACTGACAATGGCGCATTGTCTGCTAATCCAGAAATGATCATTGAAAAAATCAGTGACCAGGGTACAAATGCAATTGTAAAGATTGTGGATCAAAATGGAGTTCCATTTAACCCTAAGACAGGAGAGATCATCAAAAGAGGAGATAGGCCGACGTTTGAATCTTATGCGAAATTTAACCCTGTAACGTATACAGATACTTCGATGGTTTGTAATTTTGAGATTACGCCTTTCCCGATAAAGAGAATTAGCGGATATGGAGATTTTCTAATGTACTACAGAATACCAAGTAAGTTTGCGTCGTTAACTACATTCCCGGCAAATCATCCTCCTGGAACCACATTTAGTATCAATCCAAGATTTGGATTCCAGATTAAGCAACTGGGTACCTATTTAATAACCATTAAATTAAATGGCGTAATACACAAATAATAGGTTGTATCAAAAGCAAAACCCGGCATACTTAATATATCGTTTATATGTTAAGTATGCCGGGTTTTTTATATCGTTTTAAGGAATGCTATGGTATCAACATTATCTGCATAATCCCATAGTTTTGGAACCTGACTTTCTCCGAATGATAATACAGCGGTTTTTAGTTCAAAAGGGATGTTACTTACTACACATTGAATATTTTCTTCTTCTGCCCTTAGCTTAGTTGCAACATCATCGATGTTTTTATAACGCTCATAATACAATACAGCTAATGGCGATGACATTCCTGAATCTTCTTTTAACAATAGGAAACCGTTATCGTAGTGCTCAGCCATATTTACCAGGTAAATAGATTTGTTATAATCGTAATTGTTGTTGTATTTGAAATGATTAATAATTTCTTTGAAATGTTCTATTGGTTCAAAGAACTCTTTGATACTATAATCCTCCGGGATAAATAGTTTAGAAACATTTCTGCAACCTAACCCAAAGTAATCAAATACATCATGACCAAGTGATGCGATTTCAGAAGGCTTTTCTTGTCCGTTTAAGACTGCAACACTATTCCTGTTTTTTCGAATGATATTTGGGACCTTACCAAAATAAAAATCAAAATATCTTGAAGTGTTATTACTGCCGGTAGCAATCACAGCATCAAAATCTTTTAAACGTTCAACATAAACAATATGATCTGCCAGTTGAGGCTCAATAATAATTAGCTGAGCGAGTAGGGCAGGCAGCAATTTATCGTCAGATGATGAGAGCTTAATAAGCGCTATGTTTCCGGTTGCCAAAACAGATAATACATCATGAAAACCTACAAGAGGGATGTTTCCTGCCAATATTAGTCCAACTTTTTTAGGGTTTTTATTAATCGTAATATTTCTGAACCAGGTTTCCAGATCTTGTTGGTTAAGCATTTTATGCAAAGCATTTAATGATCTTTCAACCTCATCTATAGTAAACCAGGCATTGCTGTTTTGAGCCGCTAAAATCAGGTTTTTGAATCCCTGATCGGGATTGGCTATATAGTCACTAAGTTTTTTTAAAGCAATAATTAGTTTTTCCGTAGTAAGGATTGGCATATTTCCAACAATTTTAAAGTTTAAGTGTTATATTTGCAATGCAAAGGTAACCCTTAGCAATAGATTTACACGAAGACATGGCTATTAAAATAACAGACGAATGTATTAACTGCGGAGCATGTGAGCCTGAATGCCCAAATAATGCAATTTACGATGCAGGCACTGCCTGGAGATTTTCTGATGGTACTAACTTAAATGGTATTATCGACTTTGGCGACAAACAAATAGATGCTGAAGCTGCACAGGATGCAGCCTCTGATGAGGTCTATTATATTGTTTCAGATAAGTGTACAGAATGTAAAGGCTTTCATGATGAACCTCAATGTGCTGCGGTTTGTCCGGTAGATTGCTGCGTTGATGACGAGGATGTTCGCGAAACAGAAGAAGAATTATTGGCTAAAAAAGCTTGGTTACACCAAGAGAACTAGTTTTAGCTTTTATAATCAAATTTATACAGGACACCCAAAGGGTGTCCTTTTTTATTTAAGCTTTTTCTTCATACTTGTTTGGAACAATTAAAACGGGACATGCAGATTTTCTAGCTACGTGCTCAGCAACACTTCCCATTAAAAAATGATATAAACCTGTTCGGCCGTAAGTACCAATTACAATAAGATCAGAACCGTACTCATCAGATTGCTGTATAATCCCGTGCGCAGCACTATCAACCACGCTTAAATAGGTGGTAGCTATGCCATGACTAAATTTAGTTTCAATTTCTTTTAATAATAAATGACTGTTTTCTTCACTGTTGTCGTAAGTTTCCAGAAAAACAGGGGCCAGTGTTAAGTCAGGGCTGATGTTCGCAGGCACGGGTTCTATAATGTTGACAAGTGCAACCTCTGCGCCAAACGTCTTCGCTACTTCATAACCAACTTTTGCTGCTTTTTCTGAACAAGTACTATTATCAACAGCAATTAAAATTTTTTTGAGGTTCATCGTCTTATAGATTAAGGTTTATACTATAAAAATAACAAAATAACTGTGCAAAAGTTTACATTTATACCATTGATTTTATGCTATGGAACAATACTATGGAATATGTAGGGTGGCAGTTGCACCCTTAAGATCTGAACCATCAGACAGAGCTGAAATTGCATCTCAATTGCTTTTTGGAGATCATGTGGAGATACTGCAACGAAATGAAAAGTGGTGGCAAGTACGCAATGCTTTCGATGGATATGAGGGTTGGTTAGACTTTAAGCAGTTAACAGAAGTATCGTTAGAAGAGTTCGTAAGTAATCATAGTTGCAAATACCTGGCCCCGGCCGAAATAGGGAATGTAATAACAGATGAGCAGGGCAGTAAATATTATATCTCTCCAGGTAGTAATCTTCCTTCGTTTAATAATGGTTATTGCAGTATAGGCACTGAAAAGTACAAGGTTTTATTTAGTCCAACAGTAGTTCCTCCTTCGGACCAAATCGATGTTATAAATACGGCACTTTTCTTTCAAAACGTTCCTTATTTATGGGGGGGCAAAAATTTGTTTGGAATGGATTGTTCCGGATTTGTGCAGATCGTTTTTAAACTAAACGGGATACAGTTAAACAGAGATGCATGGCAGCAGGCAGAACAAGGTACCACAGTTGATTTTTTGCCTGAAGTTAAACCAGGGGATGTAGCTTTCTTCGATAATGAAGATGGTCGCATTATTCATGTTGGTATTATGTTAAATGCAACTGATATAATTCACGCTTCAGGTAAAGTCAGGATAGATCCAATGGATAATCAGGGTATTTACAATGCTGAATTAGGAAGATATTCTCATAAGCTTAGAATCATTAAGCGATTAACTTAACGATTCTAAGTTAAGCTCGATCAATTTAACCCTTTTCTACTATACATTTAGGGTTGTGGGATACGGGGAAATTGCAAGAATTAGCAATAAAGCACATCTTGTTTGCCTGTTCGTGTAATGAATTCGCTTTTTCTATGTGGTCCTCATTGTTAATTACCACCACAGGGTTTAAAATAACTTCGGTAAAATGACCGCTTCCACTAGGTTCTTCGGCCATTTTTCCTACGGCATTGTCGGTATAATCCAATACTATGATCTCATTTTGAGAGCATAGATGTAAAAACCAAAGCATGTGGCATGATGATAATGATGAAACCAACAAATCTTCTGGATTGTGTTTGGTTTTATCCCCTAAAAATGCCGAATCTGATGATCCCTGGATATCCGCTTTATGGTCTATTGATATGATATAACTTCTTTCGTAAGACCGGTAGTCCATTGTTCCTGAACCTTTATTACCTGTCCATGTTAAACTCGTTTGATATAGATGTTCTTTGGSCATAACTTATACTTAGTAGCCTCCAATTTAAACAAACTTTCCTTAAAAAAATAGTATACTTTAAGAATTAAACTCCCAAACCATTACCTGTCGGTCATCGCCTGTAGAGATCAGGTATTTACCATCTGAACTCCAGATGAGTTTGTTAATAGAATGGAAATGGCCCTCCGTATTTTTTTCTAAACTAAGGATCTTATATAGTTTGAAATCATTGGCTCCCCATAGCTTAATGCTCTTGTCCTGACTGCAGGTAGCAAAATAAGGCTGAGTAGGGTGGAAGGCGATAGTGTATACACTGAACATATGTGCTGCTATGTTATTTGCCAATTCATAGTTTGGTAAGTTCCATACCTTTAATTGTGCATCACGGCCACCCGAAATTAAAGATGCTCCATTCGGAGCATATTGCAATGAAGTGATTGGGAGTTTATGACTGCTCAACTCAATCTTTAAGCTATAATCCAAAGAATTGTAAACTCTGATAATTCCATCTTTACAACCAAAAGCAACTTCTTCTTCTGAATTGCTTATCGCAATGGTACGAACTGTATTGTGTAAAACAGGGAAATTATATAGCAATGAGAAATCACTGAGCGACCATACAGCCACTGTTCCATCTTCTCCGGTACTTAAAAGTTCGTTTTTATAAGCAATGGTTTTTAGATCGAATACTCCCTTTTGGTGATGACTTAAAGTAGCAATGGTTTTCTCAAGCTTTATGTCAAATACAAGAATTAACCCACTTCTTTGTGCTATAAAGAGTAAATCTTTATAAC
>NZ_JBFTNT010000232.1:0-6773 GCF_056397585.1 Pedobacter sp. 05L430
TTAAGATTTGGCACCGACCTACTCTCCCACGTGTTACCGCAGTACCATCGGCTCTGGTGGGCTTAACTTCTCTGTTCGGAATGGGAAGAGGTGGACACCACCGATATAGGCACCTAAATATTTTTAAAGTTATCTTGTATGTTTCCTRTTTTATTCAGCTCCATACGCCATAACGATGACATATTATTGAAAGAAGTTAAGTTTTGAAGAACAAACAACAGTTTACTGCTCTTGAAAGCTTCGGATTATTAGTATTACTCGACTTTGATGTCACCATCTTTACATCTGTAACCTATCAACGTAGTAGTCTGCTACGGTCCTATATGGAATTCTCATCTCGTGGCTAGTTTCGCACTTAGATGCTTTCAGCGCTTATCTATTCCCAGCGTAGCTACTCTGCAATGCCCCTGGCGGAACAACAGATTCACTAGAGGCTAGTCCAACCCGGTCCTCTCGTACTAAGGTCAGCCCCACTCAAAATTCCAACGCCCACAACAGATAGGGACCGAACTGTCTCGCGACGTTCTGAACCCAGCTCGCGTGCCACTTTAATCGGCGAACAGCCGAACCCTTGGGACCTTCTCCAGCCCCAGGATGTGACGAGCCGACATCGAGGTGCCAAACCTCCCCGTCGATATGARCTCTTGGGGGAGATCAGCCTGTTATCCCCAGCGTACCTTTTATCCTTTGAGCGATGGCCCTTCCATGCAGAACCACCGGATCACTATATCCGTCTTTCGACCCTGATCGACTTGTATGTCTCACAGTCAAGCAAGCTTATGCTATTGCACTCCTCATACGGTTACCAAGCGTATTGAGCTTACCTTTGAAAGCCTCCGTTACCTTTTTGGAGGCGACCACCCCAGTCAAACTACCCATCAAACAATGTCCTCCACGTGGCAGAGTTAGACACCGAATACAGAAAGGGTGGTATTTCAACGTTGACTCCACGACGCCTGGCGACGCCGCTTCATAGTCTCCCACCTATCCTACACATCCTGTATCCAATGTCAATGTTAAATTGTAGTGAAGGTGCATGGGGTCTTTCCGTCCCGTTGCGGGTACCCGGCGTCTTCACCGGGACCACAATTTCACCGAGCTCATGGCTGAGACAGCGCCCAGATCGTTACACCATTCGTGCAGGTCGGAACTTACCCGACAAGGAATTTCGCTACCTTAGGACCGTTATAGTTACGGCCGCCGTTTACTGGGGCTTCGATTCAATGCTTCTCCKTRMGGATGACATCCCCTCTTAACCTTCCAGCACCGGGCAGGTGTCAGGCCTTATACTTCATCTTTCGATTTTGCAAAGCCATGTGTTTTTGTTAAACAGTCGCCTGGGCCTTTTCACTGCGGCTGATATTGCTACCAGCGCCCCTTCTCCCGAAGTTACAGGGCCATTTTGCCGAGTTCCTTAGCCATGATTCACTCGAGCACCTTAGAATTCTCTTCCCGGATACCTGTGTCGGTTTGCGGTACGGGTTTTTATAACCTGAAGCTTAGCGGTTTTTCTTGGAAGTCTGATTACCTGCACTATCCACGCCCCCGAAGGTTTGCGGTACTATCAGCSTTCAGCTAGACCGGCGGATTTGCCTACCRGTCCAATACCTACAGCCTTCAACGATCTATTCCGTCAGATCGCGGCAGTGTCACTACTCCGTCCCCACATCGCAGTTATAAAAAGTACGGAAATATTAATCCGTTGTCCATCGAATATCCCTTTCGGGTTCTCCTTAGGCCCCGACTAACCCTGATCCGATTAGCGTTGATCAGGAAACCTTATCCTTTCGGTGGGCGGGTTTCTCGCCCGCCTTATCGTTACTTATGCCTACATTTGCTTTTCCAGAAGCTCCACCACAACTTACGTCATAGCTTCGCTGCCGCTGGAATGCTCCCCTACCGTAATATTAATATTACCCATAGCTTCGGTGTACTGTTTAATGCCCGTTTATTATCCATGCCCGATCGCTCGACTAGTGAGCTGTTACGCACTCTTTAAATGAATGGCTGCTTCCAAGCCAACATCCTAGCTGTCTATGCAATCGGACCTCGTTAGTTCAACTTAACTGTAACTTGGGGACCTTAGCTGATGGTCTGGGTTCTTTCCCTCTCGGCGCGTGACCTTAGCACCCCGCGCCTCACTGCCGTGTATATTAAATAGCATTCGGAGTTTGTCTGGATTTGGTAGGATTTGACTCCCCCGCACCCAATCAGTAGCTCTACCTCTATTTAACTYMACCACGACGCTGTTCCTAAAAACATTTCGGGGAGTACGAGCTATTTCCCAGTTTGATTAGCCTTTCACCCCTACCCACAGATCATCCGGAAACTTTTCAACGTTTATCGGTTCGGTCCTCCAGTACGTGTTACCGCACCTTCAACCTGTCCATGGGTAGATCACAAGGTTTCGCGTCTACCTCCCCTGACTATACGCCCTATTCAGACTCGCTTTCGCTTCGGATCCGTGTCTTAAACACTTAACCTTGCCAGAGAAGAGTAACTCGTAGGCTCATTATGCAAAAGGCACGCCGTCACGCCACCTGGACGCTCCGACCGCTTGTAAGCACACAGTTTCAGGTTCTATTTCACTCCCCTGTTCGGGGTTCTTTTCACCTTTCCCTCACGGTACTGGTTCACTATCGGTCTCTCAGGAGTATTTAGCCTTACCGGATGGTGCCGGCAGATTCCCACAAGGCGTCTCCGACCTCGCGGTACTCAGGATACTACTAGACTAATGGTACTTACGTGTACGAGGCTCTCACTCTATATTGCCAGGCTTCCCATCCTGTTCCACTTCATTGCATTATAATCATATCGTAGTCCTACAACCCCAGTTATGCCGTAACATAGCTGGTTTGGGCTCTTTCCCGTTCGCTCGCCACTACTTAGGAAATCATTATTATTTTCTCTTCCTCTGCTTACTTAGATGTTTCAGTTCGGCAGGTTTGCGTATATATACGACTGGTCTTCAACCAGCCAGGTTTCCCCATTCGGAAATCACCGGATCAATTCATATTTGCTAATCCCCAGTGCTTATCGCAGCTTATCACGTCCTTCATCGCCTCTGAGAGCCAAGGCATCCCCTGTGTGCTCTTATTTACTTTCTTCTCTCCATAGCCTTTTGCGCCTATGGAAATGCTTTTTTTGATTGTCGTCTTCTCTTCAGTATACCCCATGCAATTGCTTGCTTTTGGCATTCCTCAGATCAAACAACGTCTCTATTGTTGTTTGCTCTTCTTTTTTAACTTCTTCCAATATGTCAAAGAACTTTTCTATCCCGGAAAGTATTCCTACTTCCTATTTCTGTACCTTTTATAACAGGTACCGGTGATGGTGGAGAATAACGGAGTCGAACCGTTGACCTCCTGCGTGCAAGGCAGGCGCTCTAGCCAGCTGAGCTAATCCCCCTTAAGATTCAATCTTATGTAGTCCCGAGCAGATTTGAACTGCTGACCCCTACATTATCAGTGTAGTGCTCTAACCAAACTGAGCTACGGGACTCTATTCATTTCGCATGGCTTTATGAGTGCTGATTTCTCATTTCACAAATCCTATGCTTAACTCATATCMCCTGCTTACAGTATGGAGCACTTTACTTTCGCTTCATCCTATGGGTTTTCTTTTTTGAGATCTTTTGTCATTATATCATTTACGTAGCGAGTAGTCTAGTCTACTCCAGAAAGGAGGTATTCCAGCCGCACCTTCCGGTACGGCTACCTTGTTACGACTTAGCCCCAGTTATCGGTTTTACCCTAGGACGCTCCTTRCGGTTACATACTTTAGGTACCCCCAACTTCCATGGCTTGACGGGCGGTGTGTACAAGGCCCGGGAACGTATTCACCGCGTCATTGCTGATACGCGATTACTAGCGAATCCAACTTCAAGAGGTCGAGTTGCAGACCTCTATCCGAACTGTGAATGGCTTTTTGAGATTTGCTTGCTGTTGCCAGCTTGCTGCCCTCTGTACCATCCATTGTAGCACGTGTGTAGCCCCGGACGTAAGGGCCATGATGACTTGACGTCGTCCCCTCCTTCCTCTCTGTTTGCACAGGCAGTCTGTTTAGAGTCCCCACCTTAACGTGCTGGCAACTAAACATAGGGGTTGCGCTCGTTGCGGGACTTAACCCAACACCTCACGGCACGAGCTGACGACAGCCATGCAGCACCTAGTTTCGTGTGATTGCTCACTTATCTATCTCTAGATAATTCACTAACTTTCAAGCCCGGGTAAGGTTCCTCGCGTATCATCGAATTAAACCACATGCTCCTCCGCTTGTGCGGGCCCCCGTCAATTCCTTTGAGTTTCACCCTTGCGGGCGTACTCCCCAGGTGGAATACTTAACGCTTTCGCTTAGCCGCTAACTGTATATCGCTAACAGCGAGTATTCATCGTTTAGGGCGTGGACTACCAGGGTATCTAATCCTGTTTGATCCCCACGCTTTCGTGCCTCAGCGTCAATAAAACCATAGTAAGCTGCCTTCGCAATCGGTGTTCTGTGACATATCTATGCATTTCACCGCTACTTGTCACATTCCGCCTACCTCTAGTTCATTCAAGCTCATCAGTATCAAAGGCACTGCGATGGTTGAGCCACCGTCTTTCACCCCTGACTTAATAAGCCGCCTACGCACCCTTTAAACCCAATAAATCCGGATAACGCTTGGATCCTCCGTATTACCGCGGCTGCTGGCACGGAGTTAGCCGATCCTTATTCCTTCGGTACATTCAGCTTATTACACGTAATAAGGTTTATTCCCGAATAAAAGCAGTTTACGACCCAGAGGGCTGTCTTCCTGCACGCGGCATGGCTGGTTCAGAGTTGCCTCCATTGACCAATATTCCTTACTGCTGCCTCCCGTAGGAGTCTGGTCCGTGTCTCAGTACCAGTGTGGGGGGTCATCCTCTCAGATCCCCTAGTCATCGTCGCCTTGGTGGGCCGTTACCCCGCCAACTAGCTAATGACACGCATGCCCATCTCAATCCTATAAATATTTGAACATTAGATAATGCTATCCTGTGTTTTTATGCGGTGTTAATCCGAATTTCTTCGGGCTATCCCCCTGATTGAGGTAGGTTGCATACGCGTTACGCACCCGTGCGCCACTTTCATAAGGAGCAAGCCCCTTAATCTCGTTCGACTTGCATGTATTAGGCCTGCCGCTAGCGTTCATCCTGAGCCAGGATCAAACTCTCCATTGTAAAATGTTAGTTTGAATCRCTGACCATTCTTAACTTGTTAATAATAGTCTGTATTCTTTTTTTGTATTGTCTGTCAGAACTTGACTCGAAAATAATAGCGCAGGTTTCATGTACTTTGAATCTGTACTTTCTTACCTCGCTACGTTGATAAATGACATCTCTTTAATGAACTTCGCGGGTCACCTCACGGATCCCCTTCTTATATCTTTAAAATCATGATCTGTGTTTCTGCAGGGTCGTATTGCTCCCCGCTTTCTGTTTAACCATTCCTTTATTTCAATCTTTTTTTATTCTGTTAACAAACTCCGTTTGGTAACTCCCGTTTTGTTTGGGACTGCAAAGGTAGAAATCTTTTTCTGTTTTGCAAATCTTTTTTGAAACTCTTTTTCACATTCCTTTTTCACTGTTTCCCTTCCTCCGAAGCGGGATGCAAAAGTAGGAAAATTCAGCCACCACGCAAACATTTATACACTATTTCTTACAAATTATCCCTAACTCGCTAAACCACAACCAGAAAAATTAACAGAGAGGGCTTAAAAGATCAATACGTATCGTTTAGAAATTCATTAATTCTACCAGAAGATAACATTTTACTGGTTATCTACTATCTCATATAGTACGCATTCTCTAAGCGTTTCATTAGATTCAAGTAAAGGATGATTAAAAATCTTTATTTCTTTCATCCCGATCTTCTGCATTACGTTTACAGATGGCGCATTAACTTTAGGAGCTATTGCATTTATTGATTTTAGTTTTAAATCTTTAAAAGCATAAGCTATACATCTCCTTGCACCTTCAGTAGCAAAGCCTTTATACCATTTCTTTGTATCTAAGCGCCATCCTATATCAACGCAGGGTGTAAAATCAGATTCAAAGCTTTGAATAGATAATCCTATAAACCCTATAAATTCCCTTGTATCTAATTCTTCTACTGCAAAGTAGCAAAAACCCCTTTCTCGTAACAAATCCTGCATTCTTCTTACAAACTGCCGGGTTCGCTCCATAGATTGGATACCCGGAAAAAACTTCATTACATCTGGATCTGTATTTATACTTGCCAGTTTATCTATATCACTTTCAAGCCAATCTCTAAAACCTAATCTTTCCGACTTAAAAATATAAATGTCATTTGAGCTCATCCCCTAAATCTGATTTAAACAAATATATAAAAGCCTGGTTCAAAATGCTACAAACAAGAAAAGCCTGTAGTGATTAACTACAGGCTTCATTAAGATTTGGCACCGACCTACTCTCCCACGTGTTACCGCAGTACCATCGGCTCTGGTGGGCTTGACTTCTCTGTTCGGAATGGGAAGAGGTAGACACCACCGATATAGGCACCTAAATATTTTAAATATCTTTTAATAGAGTTCTTTGTTATGGTTAAAATAAAACCCTGCAGCGTTTAGCTACAGGGTTTTGATTAAGATTTGGCACCGACCTACTCTCCCACGTGTTACCGCAGTACCATCGGCTCTGGTGGGCTTAACTTCTCTGTTCGGAATGGGAAGAGGTGGACACCACCGATATAGGCACCTAAATATTTTTAAAGTTATCTTGTATGTTTCCTAT
>NZ_JBFTNT010000233.1:0-6720 GCF_056397585.1 Pedobacter sp. 05L430
ATTTTACCCTGTCTGCTGCTTTTTGGGTTATCTACGGCCAATCCAAATGCTGCAGCTGGTTATTATGGTATTGAACCTGCTGATGTTCAATATTCAATGATCATATTCTATGCTGCAGTTGCCAGTTTCTTTGCCTTGGAAAGGCGTTTTTTTGTGTACCTGGCTACTAAGGAGTATTTCCTTGTAGGGATTATACTRCAAATTGTTACTTCATACATTTGCTATAACACGCATAATTTACATACGCTTTTTATATTCAGGTTTATACAGGGAATGGCCAATTGTGGTACAACAAGCATTTGCATTACATTAATATTTAGCAGAATTCAGAGCGAAAGGGCCAGAGAAATCGGCTATTCTATTTTCTACGGCATGCTGTTGTGTATAAGTCCGATATCTATGCTGCTTACCGCACCAATTGTAGATGCCTACGATTACAATTTCTTGTATAAAKCCATCATATTTTGCTATTTACCTGGTGCTATTTTGCTATTGTCTATCATGAATACGGTTCGTTTAAACCGTAAGATTCCACTTTATCAGGTAGATTGGGCCAGTTTTGTGATCTATGCACTAGTTTTATGCCTGATTGGTTATGTGCTGGCATATGGTCAACAATACTATTGGTTGCAGGATAAACGCATAGTTAGAAGTTGCGGTGCAATATTGGTACTATTGCTCCTCCATATTTTAAGACAGCTCAATTTAAAGAGACCTAGCCAGAACATGGAAGTGTTCAAATACAGAAACTATATTGTTGGTGTGTTTTTAATCTTTGTGCTTTATATTGTTCGCGGTGCACTAAACATTACAAATCTATACTTTGCTACTGTTTTGGGGATGGATCCAATTCATATCGCGTACATCATGGCTGCCAATATTGTGGGAATAGTGATCAGTATTTTAATTTCTTCAAGACTTTTAATCTTAAAAAGGCCAATGAGATTGATCTGGATCTATGGTTTCGGCTTGCTGTTGATATTTCACACCTGGATGATCTTCCTTTTTAATACTCAGGCAGATGCTTCAACTTTTATCATTCYATTAATTGTTCAGGGAATGGGAGCAGGTATGTTAATGACGCCTGTAATCGTTTTTGCTGTTTCTTCGGTTCCTGAACGTTTGGGTGGTACGGCTTCAGCCGTTGGTGTGTTCTTTCGCTTTTTAGGTTTCTGCAGCAGTATCGCTTTAATTAATTTTTATCAGCTTTATAATAGAACCAATCACATAAACCGTTTTCAGGAGCATATCACTTCTTTAAATCCGGTAGCGGTGGAAAAACTAGAGATGTATAAAAGAGGATTAGTTGGAAAGGGAGTTTCTACAGGTCAGGCTGCTAAAATTGCTCAGGGATTGCTCGGCAGATTCATAGAAACTCAAGCTCAATTGAGATCAGCAATAGATTACTATACGGTTATAAGTGGTTTATTGATTGTTGTAATCCTTATAATTGCATTGATTCCCTACATTAACAGGACTATTATTAATCTTAAATCAAAGCAACCTGCTCCAATATCTTACTAGTTGCTTATGCCTGGTCTTCACATAGTTCACATTACACACACATTCTTCACAAAAAGGTACCCTTTTGTGGGTTTGGTGTGAAGGATGTGTGTAGAATGAGTGAAGAAGTATCTAGAACTTGTAGGTAAAACCAGCTCCGAAAATCTGTTTAACCTGTAAAGCTTTTTTGAATTCACCTTCAATCCTGGCTCCATTAGCATCTAAGATTGGGATTTCAGTCTTGTCGTCATAAAGCAATTGTACACCAGCGTTTACGGTTACAAATTTGTTTACCTTCATGAAAAGGTTGGCTGTATAATCTGTATAAACGTTTTGTGGTTTATCGAGATAGTTAGAGTATAATTTCAGGATGTTCTCTAAACTAATATTTTCTACAAGATTTACTTTGTAATACACATCTAATGAAGCACCAAACTCATAACGAAGCCTTTTCATTGGGTCGTTCCCAAATGATTCAGCTAAATTTCTGTTCCTTACAAAAACAAAACGGGAAGCAAAGGGAGAAATGTTGACCCTGAAATTATCATCGCGTTTATAGGCAATACCAGGACCAAGAGTTAGGTAAGCTGGTGCAAACAGATCTGAAATCAGCGTTTTTCCATCTCCCTCGTACCTATATCCTTTAGCGAATTGCGTTTGGAAATTCGCATAAAAGGTATACATCCAATATTTGGAGGCTTTATAACCGAGCAAACTATTTAATATAAGCCTGTCGTCATTTTTACGAACGCCAATATCGTCTTGCTTGCTCAGACCAAATCCAACGATTGCTTTATTGTCCCAGGTCCATTTGTTTTTTTTATAGTTAAAGTCGTAGTTAAAAACGAGATTTCCAGCAATTGAATTTACACCTCCTGCTGCCCAATTTGAAAATGAGCTTTGATTGATTAAGAAAGTATTCTCCCCGTGAATTGTCCAGGTTTTAGTCGTATCTGCAGCGGGTGTGTCTTGTGCATAGCCAATAAAGCTGGCACACGACAATGAAAGTAATAGGGCGATTTTTTTCATAATAGGTACTGTTTTTGATAAATTTTAAACAATTGTGTTCTAATTTTTTCGATAAATGATTAATCTAATATCGTAAAATGTTATTATTTTATCAAAATATACGCCCGTACTGAAAGAGGAGTATGCTTTTGGTTTAGCTATATTAGAGATACTGGTCTGGTGCCATTGTTGGTGCCAAACCAGTATCGAGTGTTAAGCTTCTTTAGTTTATTTTGTATAAACTACCGTCTGTCCAAGTGAATAAATCTGACTTGAATAGTTCTTGTCAACAACTTTTGTATTTCCCATAAGTTTTACCGTAATGTGGTAGGTTTTTGCTGCATCAGGCAATTGGTATACAAATTCTGTGGGTGCATTAGCAAGTGTAGTAGAAAATACCGAAACTGTTTTTGTAACACTTATCACCTCGTTTACCTCAACAAATACGTTTAAAGGCTGAACAATTTGATCTGAAACGGAGGACGGAATACCCCAGGTTAACTTTACTTCCTTTTCAGCTGTTTTCTGTAATTGAAGGTTGGTTACCATTGGCAAACTCACTCCAGCTTTGCTTTCAATAACCGGCTCTTTCTTACAGCCGGTAAACAGAAAAATCAAAGGGAGACAACACATATAAATAATTTTTTTCATCACTATATAGATTTTAATATCCTGGATTCTGTACATAAGTTCCTTGAGAGTAATTCATTTGAGGCTGAGGAATAGGTAGGAATTCATCCCTGCCAGCAGTAAAATGTGCAAGGTTAAACCAATCAAAACGTTTTTTCTCCTTTTCAATGTAGGCGTTCATTACCGTACTTAACTGTCCCCAACGCATGAGATCGTAAAAGCGTCGTCCTTCGCCTGCAAGCTCCAACCTGTCTTCCCACATTAATGCTTTCCATGCAAAATCTTTGGTCCAGGTACAGTTTACACCGGGTTTATATTGTTCTACTTTATAATTCATCCACAAACTTCCATCGTCTTTCTTTAAACGGCCAAGGCTATTTGCTGCCCGTGCCCTTATTCTGTTTATGATGGGGAGGGCTTCATCAGTTCTATCTAATTGGATTAAKATTTCGGCCTTCCAAAGCAATACTTCTGCATAGCGAATTTCTTTCYTGTTCATTGAATTTTGAACATAAAAAGGCTTGAACATGYAGTTACAATCAGGACGGACCTGTTCTTTCATAGAGTTGAAGTATCCATATTGAAATGGCGCACGTGATCCAGATTCATCAAACATAAGTTTGTTGTCATATTTCCAGGGATAGCCAGGTATCGCCACAGTGTGTCCCATTCGTGGGTCAAAAGCATGATCCTTGAAATACTGTTTGTAAAGCTGTCCGCCTAATTCAGTATTGTTGTAATTGTCGAAATCAGGTAACCCGGTTCCATCAGTTTTAAAAGCATTTATCATGTTGTGGGAGATTTTATGAAAATCGCAGCAGCCAAAATACGGAGACCACCAGGGTGCATTAAGCTGATCGCCCCAGTTTACCCTTCCATTGGTTGTTCCATCGTCTAAAGAGTACTGGATTTCCCAAAGAGACTCTTTGGTATTGTTATCATATTCAATCATAAAGTTCTCTGCAAAATCCGGAGTCAGGTCATACTGCGATCCATCTCTTGCGGTAATTTCATTAATATGTGCCAAGGATTTGTTTAAAGTTTCTTTGTTGATATTAGTCACCTCATGCCTGTCATTTTTTTCATACGCTCTAAATAGTAGGGCTTTGGCGGCAAGGGCATGAGCGGCAAACTTAGTAGGGCGGCCCTTTTCGGCCTGGGTTTCTGGCAATATATTGGATGCATCTTCTAAATCCTTGATGATCTTATCCCACAATTCAAGGTCGTTTACGGAACCTTTAGGCCGGTTGGAAATTCCTGCAACTACCACGGCATCTGTTGCGACGGTTTCGTCTATCCATGGTACATAATTCCATCTTAATTTCATCCCCAGATAAATCCATCCTCTTAGAAATTTCATTTCTGCAATACGTTGTTCTTTGGCTGCAAACTGCGTTTCGTCAAATTTACCTAACAGGCGCAGCGCACCATTGGCACGGCTGATGGCACAGTAACCCTGATACCATGGCCCATCATTATTTCCAACGTTTGGCGTTACAGCTGAAAAGATCTCCATTTCGTACCATGGAGTTTGATCACTTAAACCACCTCCACCTTTATAGGCATCGTCAGAGCGGAGACTGGCTATCCAGGGTGCATGGGTATCAGGATATCCCAGATTCGGCATGTAGGCGTACGCTGCCGTTACAAAGTTTTCCAGTTGTTCCGGATTGGACACCTGCTCTTCAGTTAAAGCGCCCTTGGTTGATACATCGAGGTACTTTTTGCACCCAAAGAATAGGATCATTCCAAGGAGTGCTATAATTATTTTATATTTTTTCATTTTCTTACGTTTTAAAATGTTACGTTAATACCTAAGTAAGTAGTAAGTGGCATTGGATAGCCCGTGCCTGGATTTTCGGGATCTCCTGCGGTGAACTTGCCACTTTTAACGGTAAAAAGATTTTGAGCAGATATGTACAACCTTAACCTTTCTACGCTGATCTTCTGAGTAATTTTTGAGGGGAATGTATAGCCTAAATCAGCACTTCTGAGTTTCACGTAAGATCCCGGCTCGATAAAGTAGGTAGACAATCTTTTTTCACCATTTGAGTCGCGTCGTGACAATGCTGGGATGTCTGAATTAGGATTTAAAGGGGTCCAGGCATCCAGCACGCGGAGTGGGTGATTTCTGTCGTTCTGAACACCTATGTTCCAGAAATCGCTCAGTTCTTTCCATGAGTTATATACGTC
The DNA here is from genome assembly GCF_056397585.1 of Pedobacter sp. 05L430. NCBI lineage: Bacteria > Pseudomonadati > Bacteroidota > Sphingobacteriia > Sphingobacteriales > Sphingobacteriaceae > Pedobacter > Pedobacter sp. 05L430. The sequence goes on from NZ_JBFTNT010000233.1 coordinate 5,335, forward strand.
GTTGCCAAAAACACCCTGAAAAAAGGCGGTAAAATCGAAATTTTTATAAGAAGCCTGAAGATTTAGACCAGCCATTAAATTGGGATCTCGAACGCCTATCCAGGTACGGTCGTAGGCTTCATTAATTACCCCGTCTCCATCCAGATCTTTGTATCTGATCCTTCCAATACCTTTTCCTGGTTGTTGGGCAGAATTATCAACTTCTTCCTGCGTTTTAAAAATACCATCGGCAACCAGGCCATAAAATGAATTAAGTGGCCGACCAAGAACATCGTCTAACAATCCATTGCCACCATAAGCGTACCTAACACTTGAAGGCAGGCCTGTAATTTTATTTTTGTAGGCAGAAAAATTAGTGGTGATGTGATAAGAAAAATCACCCTTGGTGTCATTCCAGCCCAGGATCAATTCAAACCCTTTGTTCGTCATATCTGCACCATTGATCCACTTGTATCCACCTTCACCCAAAGCTCCAATATAGGGTGGTAGAAAAAGCATGTCTGTTGTTTTCTTATTAAACCAATCCAAAGATCCCGTAAGGCGATTGTTTAAGAAAGCAAAATCAACACCTATGTTAGTTTGGGTAGTGGTTTCCCACTTTAAATCCTGGTTACCCAAACTTCTTCTGAGGTATCCTGATGGGATACCACCGGTTTGATTACCGGCTATCGGATAAGAAGTCCCATCAACATTTACACCGTAAATGTTTACCAGTAATGCTGAGGCGAGTGGTGCAGAATTACCATTTTGGCCCCAGCTTGCCCTTAGTTTCAAATCTGAAATAGCGCTGACATCCTTTAAGAAGGATTCGTTCTTAATTCTCCAGCCGGCGGAGAAGGCAGGAAAGAAACCGTATTTATTGTTTTCTCCAAATACAGAAGAACCGTCACGGCGAATAGTTGCGGAAAGCAAATATTTGGACGCATATGCGTAATTGATCTTTCCAAAGTAAGAGAAGAGCTTTCTTTCATTACCTCCGCCTAACAGGCCTTTGCTATCACCCGTTGCTGTTCCAAGGTAAGCGTAATCTCTATTTTCTAATAGCAGTCCGTCGCGGTTACCCTGAAAATTTTCCTGTAAAAGTTTGTAGGCTTCCAAACCGCCAAGCATATCMACCGTATGTTCTCCAAGCTTAAGGTTATAGGTTAATGTATTTGTCCAGGTAGTTCCAAGGTCATGTGTGTTATTTTGAAACACCCTGTTTATGGTATTACTTTTTCCTCCGGCCTCAACCCACTTCGGATCAATTGTTCTGTCGTATTCCATCGTATAATCTACACCAAATTGGGTTTTAAGTGCCAGATTAGGCAGGATCTTCAGATTTGCATAGACAGTTCCCAATGCCTTTAAATAGTTATTCCTGTTGTCTTTTCTTATCAATAGGTC
>NZ_JBFTNT010000234.1:0-6709 GCF_056397585.1 Pedobacter sp. 05L430
CTCTTCTTCTGATGGCAAGATTAATATTGGCAGGGAAAAACAGGCACAGGATAGCGACGGCTTTATCAGGGTTAATAACATTGCCTTTCCAGATTCCAGCACAAATGAATGCAACAAATACATAAGCAGGCAACATGCCCATATAGAATGGAATAATGATGCTGCAGCTTTTATGCTTTTTGCTGATGATGGTGGTGTGCCTCCCCGAAATAAAGTAAAAATAAGGTCTGTAAAGGAGCATAATTCTGTAAAACTTACCTTCACAGAACTGGGGCACGCACTGCAAGAAGGAGATCAGATAATTTTAGGAGAATCAGCTGTTTTAGAATTCAGTTATCATTCTAATCAGTAATTATAAACAAATGGCAAAAGTATTTACTATAACAGAAGGATTGGAAAATATGGGTGCACTACGCACCGGCGGACAAGGATCTGTATATAAGGGTAAGAGAATGGGCGCCATTCTTTCGGCTGTAAAACTATTGCCTACACCTATCCACGCAGAGAGCACTGAGGACAAGAATTTCAGGGATTTCCAAAACGAAGTAGAAAAACTAAAAAAAGTTAATGAAGATCMAAGTCCCAATGTGGTCAAAATATTAAACTCAGGTCTTACCGAAAGCGGCTCTCTTCCTTTTATAGAAATGGAATACATAGAGGGCCCGGATCTGGAAGACTTGCTGAAACCACCACATAGCCCGATATTTACCATAAGAGAAACCATCAAGCTGGCCGATCACCTGGCCAATGCCCTTGCGCATTGCCATAAAGTAGGTGTTAAACATGGCGATATTAAAAGTAACAATATCAAATTCAATACGGATACTGGTAACTATATACTGCTTGATTTTGGTTTGGCGGTAATGTCTGATGAACAGCGTCGTTCCAGTTTACGTCATGCAGGTGCAGTAGAGTTTATGGCTCCTGAGCAGCACGATGGCAAAATGCTTTTTCAATCTGATATTTACAGTTACGGCATTATTCTTTATGAACTTTTAGCCGGAACGGTCCCCTTTCCGTTGATCAATAAAACAGAAACATCCCGAAATATGGTGATGCTTTCACATATCGAAAAGCAGATCCCTGATGTGATGGAGCTCCGTAAAAACCGCTTACCGGTAGAATGGTCAGAAGAAAAGAAAGCCCATGAAATGATGGCTCCGGCCTGGTTACTCCAGATTATTGAAAAATGCCTAGAGAAAAATCCGGAGAAAAGATTCCACGATGGAGTTGGTCTGTATGAAGCGGTTAGCAATAGCAATCAGGACATCCTTAACAACGAACAGGTTACAACAATAATAAATGAACTGAAAGCCGAGAATGAACGACTAACCGATTTGGTTCAGAAGTACGAAAAAGGAGGCAAAGCAAAAGCATTTCTTATTGGCGGAATTATATTATTTATTTGTTTAGCTACATTTGGAATAAATTTGGTCTTAAATCAACGTAAGGGTACTGAAACAGACAGCACTAACGTTGTAAGTAAACCAATACTGCCAGTAAAAAGCAGTTCAAAAACTGAACCTGGCAAGAAAGTTACAACAGTGAATCCGGATACCTTACAAACTGTTCCGGCGGCTAAAAAGGATACGATCAAACCAAAAACGACTAAAAAAACAAAGGACGGATTGATTAATGATGTTCCTGAATTTTAATAAAACAACAAAGACACTATGAGCAAAGTATTTACCATAACAGAAGGATTAGAGAACATGGGCGCCCTACGTACAGGTGGGCAGGGTTCTGTTTACAAGGGTAAAAGGATGGGTGCCATTATTACTGCGGTAAAGATATTGCCAACTCCTATTCATACTGAAAATACGGACGATAGAAATTTCAGGAATTTCAAGAATGAGGTTGAAAAACTAAAAAAGGTAAATGAAGTACCAAATCCAAATGTAGTTAAGATCCTTAATTCGGGCTTAACCGAAAGTGGCTCTTTCCCATTTATTGAAATGGAATACATCGAAGGACCAGATTTGGAAGAACTGCTTAAATCACCACACGCTCCAATTTTTACAATCAGAGAGACCATTAAACTTGCCGAACAGCTGGCAAATGCCCTTACGCATTGCCATAGAGTTGGGGTTAAGCATGGGGATATAAAAAGCAATAATGTAAAATTTAATACGGATACAGGGAATTACATCCTGCTCGACTTTGGCCTGGCAATCATGTCCGACGAGCAGCGCCGCAGCAGTGTGCGACATGCGGGTGCAGTTGAGTTTATGGCTCCGGAACAGCATGACGGCGAAATGTTCTTCCAAACCGACGTGTATAGCTATGGTATAATACTCTATGAGCTTCTGGCCGGTACAGTTCCTTTCCCATTGATCAACAAAGGAGAATCAGCGCGTAACTCAGTGATGCTTGCCCATATGGAAAAGCAGGTGCCCGACATATTAGCACTGCGAAGAGCTCAATTGCCGGAAAACTGGTCTGACGATGTGAAGGCACGAGAAATGAATGTACCTGCATGGCTACTTGATGTGATCAGGAAATGTTTAGAGAAGCGACCTGAAAACAGATTCTCTAATGGAATGGAATTGCAGGATGCCGTATTGCACCATAGCCATAGTAATGTATCTGCAACTGCTGCAAAACCAGCGGCCACAGTAGCAAGCGCAGTTACTGCAGCACCCTCATCAGGAGTTCGTGTTGCAAAGCCAGTATTTGTTTTAATGATCATGGCCATTTTAATGCTGGGTATTCTTTCAGCATATGCTTTGTTTTTTAAAAATCTTGAACCGAAAAAAGATCTGGTTACCGATTCCAGCAGTATAGTCCATCAAGACACCACCCATCAGGCAGAAGAAATAATTCCTGACACCACCGAGGAAATCAAACCTATTATTTTAGATACCGCGGCACAACAAGCCAATCAGGATAGCTTAAAAAAAGAGTTTGAACGCCAAACCGCGGCAAATACATCTAAGCCTACTCCTCCTCCTGTTACACAACCTAAAGAAGGACCAGAGGAACCTGTTATATTTAGTGAGGGCAAAAAATACAGAGTCCCTAAAACCACACTTTATTTTCATGATTCTCCAAATAATGATGCTCCCAGAAAAGGTATCTTAGGACTATGGGTCAAATCAAAATTTGAGGTAATTGATGAACAGGGCAACTTTATCTATGTTACACTTACCGACAGTGATGGGCAGGTTACAAAAGGTTGGTTAAAAAAATCAGACCTGAAGGAAGTTCCACAATAAATGCTTAAATTTCATTACCAAATATTAAGCATACCGTTGTATGGCAAGAACTACACCGCTTTCCGTCAATTACACTGTACTTAAGAGTGCACTGGATCAACGTTTCCTTATACTTAACTCATCCGTTAATAAAATAATATTTATTAGCCTGGTTACTGTAATCAGCTTGCTTTTCATGTACACCTTTGTGCCTTTTAACATCAACAGGTGGTATGAGGATGCAAGCAAATTTGACTTGTTCAAAATCTTTAGCATCTTTTCACTTGCCGGAACATTCACACTCCTGCTCACCCAATTTGGATTGCGGAAATGGCTGCGTATCGAATACCTTACCTACGGGCAATATTTCTTCTGGTTTCTTGGTGAAATACTGATCTTAACCTTTGGCATTATGGGTTGCGACTGGCTGCTCAACAATCATCCCGACCTGTCTGTAAGCAATTATCTCGACACGTTCAATTATACCATACTTATTGCCATCCCCCCTTATGTAATTTCATTACTGATTTTATTTGGCGCACAGCAATACAAACTGGCACACAACCTTTCATTGGTAGCAACAGAACACAAAGCACTTTCAGATAACCTGCTGATCGGAGATGAGAACGGAAAAATCATATTAACCCTTCACCCGAACAATGTATTGTTCTTTAAATCTGAAGACAACTATGTAGATGTTCATTACCTATTGGGTGGTGAAGTTAAAACAGAGCTTATCCGTACCACATTAAAAAAGATTGAGTCAACCTGCAGCTATTCCGGTTTAATAAGGGTACACAGGTCATATACCATCAATATAAAAACCGTTTCTTCTTCAAAGAAAACACATAAAGGCTATGTGCTTCAGTTCGATCCATTGCCCGACTTGCAGATTCCTGTTTCAGCATCACATCAAAAACAATTTGAGCAATACCTCAGCAGTACTACCTCTACGTTCCCATTCACCCCATTATAGCCCTATTTCGTCCCAAACACGTTCTAATCATTGTATGCAGATGGTTTTGCAATCTATATTGCACTAACCAAAACCAAACACAATGAAAGTAACCAGACTATTTTTATTGATCCCTTTTCATTTTTTATTTGCCAACCTAAACGCTCAGGTTATCAAAGGAACGATTAAAAACAGCGCCACACAGGAGGCCGTACCGGCTGTATCCATTCATGTAAAGAATTCTTCGGAAGGAACTTATTCTGATGACAGGGGCAGGTTTCAACTGACCATTAAAAAGAAATTACCCATCATACTTGTCATCTCTTCTATCGGTTTTGAAACTAAAGAAGTTGATGTGCAAAGTACCTCTGCCGCGCTCGATATCACCATTAACCCCACATCTATACTTGGGCAAGAGGTAGTGGTTTCGGCCAGTAGGGTGGTACAAAAAAAGCTCTCCTCTCCGGTAACCATAGAGCAGCTCAGCAGTAAAGACATCAGCAATTCCCCTCAGCTAAACTACATGGATATGATCCAGGGTTTAAAAGGAGTTGATGTAACCGTTTCCAGTATTGGCTTTACCAGCATCTCTACAAGAGGGTTTAACACCAGCGGAAATACCAATTTCACACAAATTGTGGATGGGATGGACAACCAGGCACCGGGGCTCAATTTCCCTCTGGGTTCGGCCATCAGCTTAACTCAACTTGATGTTGACAACATTGAAGTACTCTCGGGTGCATCATCTGCACTTTACGGTTCAAGGGGCTTAAATGGCACCATGGTAATGACCGGTAAAGACCCATTTAAATACCAGGGTTTAAGCGTGCTGATCACACAGGGAGTAAACCACATTAAAAACAGCGGCAGTTATGACCCTGTAGGTGCATCACCATATTATGATTGGGCAATCCGCTATGCCACAAAGATCAACGAGAAACTGGCTTTTAAAATTAACTCTCAATATACACAGGCAAACGATTKGGTGGCTACCGACAGCACCAATAAAAATGGCCCTGGCAGCAGGTTTACAGATCCAAATTATAATGGCGTAAACTATTATGGTGGAGCTACAAGTACAGATATTAATCCGTTCTTAGAGGGGGCATTAGCAGGCGATCCTTCCCTGGCTCCCCTTATTGAACCTTTACTGGCCAAACCTAACTACGTGGCCAGAACAGGATATCCGGAGTATGGATATCTGGATAACAAGGCAAAATTATTCAAAGTAAATGCCGAGTTCAGGTATAAAATAAATCCCAAACTAGAGGCAATCATGTCGGGCACATACGGTACAGGAAACATCGTATACACCAACGATACCCGCTACCAGCTTAAGGCCTTTAAAGTTGGCCAATACCGCGCAGAATTAAAAAGCGACAATTGGTTTGTCCGCGCATATACCACTTCAGAAAATTCCGGAAGAACCATAATTGCCGGCCCAACCGCTCAGTACATCAACGAAGGATGGAAAACGAGTTATGATGGTGCTACAGGAGGATGGTATCCGGAATATACCGGTGCTTTACTCGCTTCCCTTGCCGGAGGGGCCAGCTTAAATGATGCACATTTAGCTGCCCGCGCATTTGCAGATCAGGGTCGCGCACAATTAGGCACCCCGGAATTCAACGCCCTTAAAGAAAAGATTTCCAATACACCTATTTCCGAAGGAGGCACCTTATTTCTGGATCGCAGTAAGCTCTACAATGCAGAAGCTCAATACAATTTTACCGATAAGGTTAAGTTCATGAGTGTAATTGCCGGCGTTAACTGGCGCTTATACAGCCTGAACAGTAAAAACACATTATTCCCTGATAAGGATAAACCAATCAATGTAAAAGAATACAGTGCCTACATTCAACTGGCAAAAAAACTGGCAGCCGACAGGTTAAGCCTAAGTACCTCTTTCCGGTACGACAAGAACACGCTTTTCTCTTCTCCTAAAGTAACCTCAAGAGCTTCGGCAGTGTATGAGCCCGTTAAAGAAAACTTTATCCGCTTCTCTTATCAAAATGCGTATAGCTTTCCATCAAACATTCAGGCATTGCAAAACACACTTAACGGATATAACAGCTACTCCTCAGGAGGCTCTTCTTTGCTGTTAAATGACAATTACCATTTCAATCAGTTTCCGCCATATACACTTGAAAGTGTATCCGCTTATCAGCAATCAGGCGATGCCTCCGTATTAAAGAAATTTGAATACAATGACATTAAACCGCAATCTGTAAATGCCTTTGAGCTTGGTTATGCAGCTTTAATTGGCAAAAGAGTAATGTTTGATGTATTGGGCTATTTCTCTACCTGGAAAAACTTTATCGGCTACGCCAATGTGGCAAATACTCCGGGAACCGATGATGTAACTGCTTTTAAAGATCATAGTACATATGTACAGTACAATATTGCTTTTAATGGCGGACAAACCGTAAACACTTATGGCTACGCTGCCAGTGTAAGTGTAGACCTGTCGCATAACTTTTTGGCTAAGGTCAACTACTTTTCAGACAACATTAAGAACAAAAACAACAGCCAGGTAAACAACTTTAACACGCCTCATTAC
>NZ_JBFTNT010000235.1:0-6635 GCF_056397585.1 Pedobacter sp. 05L430
ACATGGTAGTAATGCTCAAATCTTTATAAATCTTATACTTGGCCTGGGTGTTAAACTGAGCCAGGTAATCATTATCGATGTTCTTATCCAACAAGGCAAAAGCAACAGGGTTTCTTTTCGATTCTGTAAAACCTGCAAGCGTTCCATCGGGCCTATAAAGACTTGTCCACGGATTACGTTCAAAGATCTGCCTTGCTGTATTCTGAATGTTCAGGATATTTCCTGTCTGATAAGCAAAAGCAAGGTTGTTGCTGATGGTCAGCTTATCTGATATGGCATATTCTACATTTAATTTCGATTGTATTCTTTTAATCCAGCTGTTCAATGCGATGGCTTGATTATCTACATAATTTAAGCCCCCGTAATAAGTTATTCCTTTTGAGCCTCCACTTAAGCTCAAGTTAACAGTATGCTTTTCCGATGTTCTGAACAATAATTCCTGATAATCATTGTCAGCATTCAGATAAGGGTTAATAGAATCGACATTTCCGCCAATTCCGGCACCACCACCTCTTATCATTCTGTAAAACCTAAGTTCATCAGCAGAAATAGTTCTTATTTTATTTGCCAGCTCACCTCTGTTATAAGTATACTGAACGCCAATAAGCGGCTTACCTTCTTTACCTCGTTTAGTAGTTATGATGATTACACCATTTGCACCTCTTGCACCATAAATGGCCGCAGACGCTACATCCTTAAGAATTTCAAATGACTCAATGTCTGAAGGGTTTATATAATTCCCGTTCTCACTAATGATTCCATCGATTACATACAAAGGGCCAGTACCCGATGCATTTATTGAAGAAGCTCCACGGATCTGGATGGTTCCCTGTCCGGCCGGATCGCCGTTATCATTGGTAACCAATACGCCAGAGGCTTGCCCTTGTAATGCATCAAATAAAGTAAGTGGCTGGCGTTCTGCAATGTCTTTAGCAGTTACTGATGATATTGAACCGGTGAGGTCACGTTTTTTAACTTTTTCGCCGTATCCGGTTACTACAACCTCGTCCAATGCAGACTCATCTTCTTTCAGGGTAATATCAATTACCTTTTTATTGCCCACAACTGCTTCCTGCGAAACAAGGCCGATGTAAGAAAACACAAGTGTTGAATTTGCATCGGGAACTGTAATGCTGTATTTACCATTTGCATCAGTCTGTGTGGATACTTTGGCATTTTTTACCCTGACGCCTACACCGGGTATTGCTCCCCCTCCGCCGTCCTTTACTGTTCCCGTAATATTAATGGTTTGCCCAAAGGCTGCTGAACCGGTAAGTAAAAACCCAATTATCACCATCCGTAAGGATAGGAAACTGAATAATTTACATACAGAATAGCCATAACATGAAACTGTTTGAGTATCATTTTTCTTCATAGCGTTTAAAATATTTGGTTGGTTAATTCACGAGTTGCTCAAACCCGTAGTTTGTTAGGTTGGTTGGTTAGTTTATTGATTGTATGTTTAATATTTAACTGAAATTGGTAACAAATTCTTTTTGATAACATAGCGGACTTTTTCCTGTGATCTTTTTAAAGCATTTGTAAAAGCTCGCGAAGTTATTAAAGCCACAATCATAGCATACCTGTTTTAGGTTAAGGCTGTGTTCAATTAATAGTTCGCAGGCCCTGCCMACTTTAATCTCTATCAAAAACTGCGAATAGGTTTTCCTGGTGCGAGATTTAAAGTACCTGCAAAATGAATTAGGACTGATCTTAGCTACATCAGCTATTTCTTCTAAAGTGATCTTGTTCTTAAAATTAGCATAAGAATAATCGTAGATATCGTTAATGCGATCCTTTTCATGAGGCTCCATTTCATGCTGAAAACCAATTGATGAAAACGTTTCCAATTTTTCACACTTAGTGATTTCAGCGAGCACTTGCATTAAAATAATTATCCTGTCTATGCCTTCTGCATTGGGCATTTCAGAAATCAAATCAGCAATATGCTGTTTGTTTTTACCCTTAATCTTTAGTCCTCTTCTCGACTTTTCCAGAACAGACTTTAACAGCTTATTCTCGGGTAAATTCAAAAAAGATTCACCCCACATATTTTCAGAGAAATGAACCACTCTTACGTCAGGGTTAGAGGCAGGATTATTATTTCTAAAGTACATATCATCAAATCGCCAGTAGTGTGGCAACTGAGGGCCAACAAGAACAATATCACCTTGATTAAACCTGCTAATATTGTCTCCGATAAATTGGGTGCCTTTTCCTTTACTGAAATAAACTAATTCAAATTCTGGGTGATAATGCCATTTGTTATTAACAGATGGAACCACATCCTGCCTAACACTAAATGACTGAGCAGGCGACATTGAAACTTTTAGTAGTTGTGCTTTCATAGTTTAATTTATTAAGTTAAAACCATAAGATGCGGGCGCACAAGAGAACACTGCTTGAGATACCTCGTTCATACACCGGTGATTTACATATTTGGTTTAGCTAATGTAAGCGCCAATAAAATGCAAGAGGGGTTAAAATCTTAAAGAAAGAGGGTGATTTTCTTAAATTCAGAAAAAAGGTTACTTTAAACTGTACTCTGAGGGGGTTTGTCCGAATTGCTTTGCAAATTCTTTACTGAAATATTTACTATCACTAAAGCCCACCATATAGGCAACCTCATAAACGGTATAAACATCCTGCTTTAGTAACTGAGCGGCTCGCTTTAAACGAACAGATTTGATGAAGTTATTTACCGTAAGATCTGTAAGCGCCTTAATTTTCTTGTACAAAATTGGTGTGCTCATCCCTACCTCCGCAGCAAGTGTATTTACACTAAAATCTTCATTGTTAAAATTGGCTTCGATATATCCCATTATTTTATTCAGGAATTCCTCGTCGGCCGATTCTATTAAAATATTGGTTGGCTGAAGTGTTATCTGCTGACTAAACTTTCTACGCATATTAGCCTGCAAGGTTAGCAGATTATAAATATTAAGTTGCAAGCTGTTAATGCTAAATGGCTTTGTAATGTAGGTCTCTGCTCCTGTTTTCAGTCCGTTTACCTCATGGATATTGCCGGAACGCGCAGTAAGCAATATAATAGGAATATGGCTTGTGCGTGGGTCTGTTTTAAGTGTACGACAAAGCTCCAATCCATCCATAACCGGCATCATCACATCACTCACAATAATATCAGGAATCTTCTCTATCGCCATTTCTACACCCTCTTCGCCATTATTGGCTTCTATTACCTGGTACGACTGCTTTAAAGATTGCGCAATAAAGCTCCTTACCTCAACATTATCTTCTACTATTAAAACAGTTATCCCGTCTTCTGTTTTCTCTGCCGGCTCATAATTCTTTACCGGTTCAATTTCCGATACCTGCTGATAAAGAATAGGGTTTTCACTGCTGATATACTGTTCAATAAGTTCATCCTTTTTAAAATGTTCTTTCCCTAATTTAAGCCTCAGGCTAAAACAAGTATGAACGTCTTCGTCTTTAAGCTCCTCATTATTTACCAATGATAAACGACCATGATGCAACCTGCTTATCTTTTCGGCTAAGGCCAGACCAATTCCTGTACCCGTAGTTCCCGAGCGATGGTCTCTAACCTGATAAAAGTTTGTAAATATCTTATTCCTGCTTTCTTCGGGAATCCCTTTTCCATTATCAGCTACCCTTATTTCGACCTGGTTGTCGCTGGTCTTAAGAATATCCAGGCGGATAATTCCATGATCAGGTGTGAACTTAAACGCATTAGAGAGCAGGTTAAACAATACCTTCTCCAGTTGTTCACTATCAAAATACACTTCTATGATGTCCTCATCGCAGTTAAAGCGATAATCAATATGATTTTTAAGGGCTACGTAGGTAAATGAAATATAAATCTCTTTAACAAAGCTTACAATATTCCCCGGTGCCACATTAAGTTCCATATTACCCGATTCGGCTTTTCTAAAATCCATCAGCTCATTCACCAATCTGGTTAGCCGGCCAGCATTTTTCTTTACCGTAAGTAATCTTCTGTTTAAGGCAGGCGATTCCTTTGTTTCGTTTACCAAATGCTCCAACGGGCCTACAATAAGGGTTAGTGGTGTTCTGATCTCGTGGGATACATTTGTAAAGAAATCGAGCTTCATCTGATAAATCTCGTGCTCTTTCCTTAGCAATGTTCTTATCCACAGGAACCTTAAAACAAGGAATATAAGCCCCGAAAGCAAAAGTATATAGATAAGATATGCCCACCATGTTTTCCAATAAGGTGGATTTACATTAATGATCATCTCCTCGGGCTTGCTGGTCCACACCCCATCGTTATTTGCTCCTTTAATTAAAAGAACATACCTGCCCGCCGGCAAATTGGTAAACGCGGCCTGTGGATTAGTTACATAATTCCACTCTTTTTCGAAACCCTTAAGTTGATAAGCGTATCTGTTTTTTTCGGATTTTACATAGTTTAGAATGGCAAAATCAATAGTAAAGATATTCTGATGATAAGAAAAAGTTAATTCCTTTGTTAAGCCTATATTTTGAGTAAGCAAGCCTGTTTTATCATTAATATTTACGGGTTTATTAAACAACCTTAACCTGGTAAATATAGCTTTGGGCACCTTTTTATTATCTCTTATCTGATCCGGGAAGAAACTCACCATACCGGTATAGCCACCAAAGAACATTTCGTTCTTACTGTCTTTAAAAAAGGAGTTGTAATTAAAAACATTTCCCGGCAACCCGTCATCAACAGTATAGTTTTTAAAAACCCGTCCATCAAATTTCGATAAACCGTTGGAAGTACTTACCCACAAATTCCCCTTACTGTCTTCCAAAAAACCTACTGCGTTATTACTAGGTAAACCATCATTAATCGTAAACCTACTTATTTCTCGGTTTTTATCATACTTAATCAACCCTGATTCATAGCTACCTATCCAGATATTGCCTTTCGAATCTTCTTTAATAAAATTGATGTCGTCGAATTTAAAATCAATGCTATTACTCTTGAACTCTTTAATCTGATTAGAACTTGCTGAAGCTATATAAATACCAGAATTTGTAGCTATCCATATATTTTTTGCAGAATCCTCAAAAAAAGTTCTTACAAACTTTAACTCCTGGTTATAGGCAGCGCTATTGAGCAGCGTAAAATTATCCTTAGCCTCATTATAAAGAAAAACGCCTTGTGCGCGTGTTCCCACCCACAATCTGCCCCTGCTGTCGTGTAGCAAACAAACGATCCTGTTAGAGTTTAAGGCATGTGGATCTGCAGTATTTGGTTTATAATGCTTAAAAGTACCCGAAAAAGGCAAATATCTATCCAGATTCCCCTCATAAGTAGCTACCCAAACACTTCCTTTCTTATCAATTGAAATGGCTTTTACCAGGTTTGAACTTAATGAATTAGGGTTGCCTATTTCATTTTTTATAGCTTTGAATTTCCCGGTTGTTCTGTTATAATAATTTAACCCTTCGGCTTCTGTCCCAATCCACAGATTATGGTTTTCGTCTTCAACAATAGCACTAACTACATTGCTGCTGATGCCATTACCGCCCAGACTGGTCTTGTATTCTCTGAACGGGGTAGAGTTGGCATGGTACACATTAACCCCTCCATAGTAAGTACCTACCCACATGGAACCTGCCGCATCTTTCAGAATATCATAAGTAGAATTTTGGTTTAAGGTTAATGGATCATTAGGGACGTGGTTCAGAACCGTGAACTTCCCTGTTTTAACATCAAATATATCTATACCATTTAAGGTGGAGATCCATAATTTTCCATCTTTGTCTGCCTTGATTTTGCGAATTACATTACTGCTAAGTCCACTACTGGGTCCGCCTTTTGCCGAGTAATGCTTAAAAGTGCCGGTAGCCCTGTCCATTAATTCCAGTCCATTATTATGCGTACCTATCCATAAATTATGGTACTGGTCTTCAAAAACAGCACTAAGGTCGTCATCAATTAAACTAGCTGGATTGCTGGGGTCATGAAAATAAGATTGAAAAACATACTTTCCTTTTTTTTCTTTCATGCTGGTAAGGCCTTGCATAGTAGCAATCCACAGTACATTATTATGGTCCTGATGAATAGCTTTTATTAATGAATGCGCCAACCCTTGACCCTTGGTACTGCTGCTATAAAAAACGCTGAAATTTATCAGGCGCTATCATCTTGTTTAGCCCGTTGTCTGTTCCGACCCAAATATTTCCCTTATTGTCTTCAAAAAGATTCCTGATAATATTGTGACTGATACTGGTTTTGTCTTTCGGATCGTGAAGAAATCTCTTAAAAGAATTACTTTTAGGCAAATAAAGATTTAATCCTTTTTGTGTACCTACCCATAAATTGCCCTTTCTGTCTGTAAGCAAATAATTAATATTCTGACTGCTGCTTAAAGAGGCATTGTTGTTTTTATCGTGCTTAAATACTTCGAATCTTTGAGTATTGAACTTGTTAAGTCCATCTTTAGTTCCGAACCACATAAACCCCATACTGTCCTGAGCTATAGAGAGTACACTGCTTTGCGACAAACCATCTTCTACCGTTAGGTGATTAAAGCTTATATTGTTTTTTTGAGCACTGGCATCTACACCGCAAAGAAGCGGCACTAACAATAATACACTGTTAATTAAGTGATACAATAATTTATTACGGCTCATATTTGGTGTTAACCCTATTCTTTAGT
>NZ_JBFTNT010000236.1:0-6623 GCF_056397585.1 Pedobacter sp. 05L430
GGACTATACCTATATTGTTTTAACGAAAGGAATAACAAGAGAAACTAATACAATCAGGATTAACTTAAAAGATATGGAGTATCAACTTGCTTGCAATTCAAAGGGAGATTGGGATGTTGTTGATGCGACCGTAAACGATCATCCTGAACTCCTCAAAGCTATAGGAAGAAATATCAAACTTCGGTATAGGCTATAAACCGTATCAAATAAAAACTTACTGATCTACAGCGGTAAAGGTGTCGGATTTTTTGAAACTTTCTTTTCTTAACAATCCCTTATACTCCTCCAGTAAATTAATATACTTACCCATCCAGTAAAATGCCAGATCTGCAGGCATTTGCTCTGCGTTTCGAACCTGAGCATTTAATTCTTGTTCAGGTTCAAAACCGAAGAATCCACTTTCGAAATGGGGATGAAAGTCATAATTTATAATCCTGCCTATTTGTAGGATCAAATCTGGGTGAAGGTCATTCTTGGTGAACCAGTTGTACAAGGTGCGTCTGTTCACATGTAAGCGTCTGGATAGCTCAGTGATGTTAATCTCTTGTCGTCGAATTGCCAATTCAACGATCTCTCCGGCATTGTATTCCATATTTTTCTACCATTATATCAGATAATCTTTGTTTGAATAGATTTTTTCCCTATTCTACGAAGTTAAATGTTCAACAAATAGCAGCCAATACGGAAAATACGGAGATTTCAAGACTAAACACGCGTATTTCCCGCAAGTAAATAGCCAAACCACGCACTATAACTGAGTTTATCAAAAAATATGTGAAACCGCCAAAAAAAACTATCTTGAGTTTGTTTTAAAACAATTAACCAGATATGAAACTCCTAAGATTCTATTATTTTACATTCCTTTACCACTACCGGAATAAGCCTGAAAGCTGGGTTGGTGACTTCAGAAGTGTGCTATTGGTAGAACTCAGTATATGCTGGCTGATATTGAGCCTCTGGCTATTAGCCGATCCTGGATTCTGGTCAATGGGATCCTGGACCAAGCCACTTGTACTGGGCGTAAATATCATCATCCTGATTATCCTTCAGCGGTATTTAATGAATAAGGGCAGGAGCGAGCTGATATTTCAGGAATTTAAAAGTCATCAGCTAAATAACCAAACAAACAGGGCAATCTGCTGGGCAATCTGGGCAGGATCTTTTATCCTTTTTATAGTATCAGCCGCACTGCAATAAATGTATAACTATTACCTGGATAATCCAATTCATAAGGCTTAACAGTTATACGGGACAACCTTTAATGTCATCAGGTGTTCCCGACGACCGTTTAAGCGAAAATATGGTCTGCAAAACAACTGAAGCCATCACGAACAGTAAGCCAATATAAAAGGAAACGCTTAGCTCTTTGCTTTCGTTAAAGAACAGAAAGGCAAGTATGATTGCGTATACGGGCTCAAGGTTAAAACTTAAATTTACTGTAAATGCCGAGATGCGTTTTAAAGATTCTGCAAAAAGCACATAAAGTCCTACCGTACAAAAAGAAGCAAGTAACAACAAGTACCCGGTATCTTTTAAGCTCGGAAGGAGGGATGGTGCTGGAAAATAGTGTAGGTAAAAGGGAAGTGCTATACCTAAAGCAATGGTACCCCCAATCATCTGGTAATAATTGATGATCCTGCTGTCGTATTTTCTAACTAGCCGCTCGTTATAAATGGTGTAAATGGCAGCGAAAGCAGAAGAGAGAACACCCAGTCCTATTCCTAGCTGATAAGAGGAATCGAAATGGAAGATCAGGGCAATGCCAGCCAATGTGAGCAGACTTAATAAAAGCTCAGTTAGATTGAACTTCTGCCGGTTAATTATCGGACTGAAAACAGCGGTGAAAAAGCTGGTTAGACAGTAACAGACTACACCTATGGACACATTGGCGTACTTGACACTGGCGTAAAAGAATACCCAGTGTATGGTAATAAAAAGCCCGATTTTTGCAATATCAAACTTCTGTTTAGAAGTCACGCTGGTCTTTGTTTTAAACAATTTTAAAACCAGTAACAGGATAATAGAGGAGAAAAATACCCTGTACCAAACCAGGAGTCCTTCGTTAAGGGAAATGAGTTTACCGAATATGCCGGTGAAACCCGCGAGTAGTACAGCAAAGTGTAATACCAAATATGATTTTTTCATAAAAGAATTGTCTGTCTGTTCTTAAAAACAGGAACTAAAGATTAATAAATAAACGAAATGCGTAACCCAGGATTCAACGTGCTGATCAACTGATCCGCAGAACCGTAAGTTCACAGTGCATGTTAATTATTAAGGTGTAGGAGGAGGAAGACAACTCTTTCTGTTCATATCGATAATTTTAAACGAAACTAATCAAAATATTTTGAAGTCATAACAGATTTGGAAAGATAGGTTGTGCGCGAGGAAGGCGAATCTGCTACTGTAAAGGAAATGACTTTTCTTATCATAGGTTAATATACCTTAGTTTTCGGAGACGTAAATTTGAGTGAATTAAAACTAGGCGGATAAAATGGAAATAGGAATAGACAGCTTTGCGTCGGCAATGTACGGTAGCAAAACACTAAGTAGTGTAGCGGCAATGGAACAGTTGTTGGACAGGATATCTATGGCTGATGATGCCGGATTAGATGTTTTTGGTATTGGCGAACATCACAAAAAGGAGTTTTTGGATTCTGCCCCGGCAGTGATTCTATCTGCAGCTGCAGCAAGGACCAAACGGATTCGGCTTACCAGTGCGGTTACGGTGTTAAGCACCTCCGACCCTGTGCGTGTCTATCAAAATTTCGCTACACTGGATCTGATCTCCAAAGGCAGGGCGGAGCTTGTTGTTGGTCGTGGCTCGGCAATAGAAGCCTATCCGCTGTTTGGATTTGATCTCAACGATTATGACGCACTTTTTGCAGAGAAACTGGATCTCCTTTTGCGTATTAGGGATCAGGAATTTGTGAGCTGGTCGGGCAGATTCAGGCCTGCATTGCAGAACCAGCCTGTATATCCACGTGCTTTTCAGGATAAATTGCCAGTTTGGTTAGGCGTAGGTGGTACGCCCGAATCCTTTGCGCGAGCTGGATCATTAGGTTTACCACTTATGGTAGCGATAATTGGCGGTGAAACCGAGCGCTTTCGCCCTTTGATCGATTTGTACCGTGAGGCAGGTCACCGCGCAGGTTTTGCCCCTGAGAATTTAAAAGTCGGTTTGCACTCACCAGGCTATGTTGCCGCAAGTAATGAGCAGGCCATTGCAGAATATTATCCGGGATATGCAGAACTGTGGACCAAACTTGGCAGGGAGCGTGGATGGCCTCCAGTTACCAAAACACAGTTTGATCATTTGGCTGGCCCAAAAGGAGTGTTGGTACTAGGTGGTCCCGAGCAGGTTGCAGAGAAACTGCTGAAACATAGTGAATCCTTAGGGGGCGTTGACAGGTTTACTTTTCAGATGGATAATGCAGGGTTGAGCCATGAGCAGTTATTGAGATCCATAGCGTTAATTGGCGAAAAAGTTATTCCACTATTGACTAAATAATTCAAATCGGTTCTTCTAGGAACCGAAATTGAATTTTCCCTCAAATACTTTTCCAATCAAGGGTACAGGTTTTTCAACCTCGTTAGAGGCCGCGATAGCACCAAATAACAGAAGGATTAATGGAACCAGCATAATTAAATAAAAAATGATTCCCAATGTCGGAATCACTGCCAGAATGATGCTGCAAATGATACTCAATAGAATGGAAGTGATTATTACTCCCAGGGCCTGTCCTAAATGATAATTAACCAGACTGCTCTTTTCGGAGGTTTTTTTAAATTCCAGGTAAGAAACGATCCATCCAATGATGGTGAAATAGGCTACAATCGCCATTGTTTTAGTTTTCATCGAAATATAATTTAGTTTCATTAATAGATACTTATTGGCTCCAAAATTACCCTCCAGCCCACCCTAAACCAAGAAATGGTGGACTACACACCGACTACTACTTTCGATAGCGCGTCTACAATGCAACTACATAAAACAGTTAAAAGATTTTAATTCAGCTATTTAGAGTTATTTCCGGTTTTCAGAAGGATTTCTTTTTTATATTTTTGAATATGCAGCTACCACTGAAACCATTACTGATTACCACAGTTTTCTGTCTTGTTTTTTTGAAAGATACAACGGCACAAAAAATATATACCGATTCGCTGAATCACTTACTGGCACAAACTAGTCTTTCTGAAGCGGAGCGGGTAAATATTCACTGTAAACTGGCAAAGGCTAATTTTGAGAAAGACCTGCCATTGTCATTTAAACTTGCTAATGAAGCCCTCCAAATAGGTGCCCGAATGAAAGATGGCAGGGGCAAAGCCATGGCTTTTGCTACGTTGATCCATCTTTACGTCTGGAAAAAGGATCTGAAACATGCTTATGAAAGCCGCGATAGTGCCCTGTATTATGCAGGAAAGACCAAAGATCAGGAAACCCAAGGTTTTGTATGGCTTAGAAATGGCTGGCTAGACCTTGTAAATGATGAGAATGATAAAGCAATAACAAAATTTCTGAAAGCACTTGATTTTTTTAAAGGCCAGGCGGCCTATGAATATGAAAGTACTGTGTATCATTACCTGGCGAGCTTTTATGGTTATGGAAATGACCCGGGCAAACAACGAAAGTATGCGGATCTGAGTTATGAAACCGCATTGAAAAGTAAACAAATAGATGCATTAAACACAGCATATTTTACCATTGGACAAACTTACTTTGATCGTTTTAAGCTGGACACCAGCAAACGAAATTTATTAGATTCGGCGTTAAACATTTATAAGAAATCACTCTTACTTGCTGAAAAACAAAGTGGCAGATTACTTATCCGTAGCAATACTGCAGCGATTGCACTAAATACTGCCAATATTTATTTCCAGTATTTTCCTAATACCCATAGAGACAGTGCTGAGAAATATACTGATATCGCAATGCGAATTGCAACAAACACCAACTTGCAGGAAGTTTTGGTAAACTGCTATGGCTTAAAGAGCGAATATGCCTTACGGGATGGAAATTACAATGAAGCCGAAAAGATGTTGCTAACAGGATTGAGCGCAGTAGCAGGTGGTGTTATAAAAATGCCATTAACCAAGGCCAGAATGTTCCTTGGTCTTTCTCATATTGCTGAAAAGAGAGGAGATCAGCAAGGGGCATTAAATTATTTAAAAGAGTATATTAAGTTTAACAAGGAGGCTTTTGATGAAGAGAAGATCAATAGCATCCAAAGGGTTGAAGCACAATATCAATCCGAAAAAAAGGAACAGAAAATTGCGTATTTACAGCAAGAAGCTGCCTTTAACAAAAAGCGGAATATTTTTTATATCCTGTTGGCATTAACAGGAATTACAGCATTACTCTTTTTGCTTAGGTCATATAATTATAAACTCAAAGCATCAATCAGAAAACAAGAACTAGTCGACAAAGAAAAAGGAGCTGCAGAATTACGGGCGCAATTGAACGAAGCAGAAGCAATGCAACTCCAGACAGAACAGGTTTTACTTAAGGAACGCCAGGAACGTTTGCAGAAAGAGGTATTGGCAGGCAACCTTCAGATGGAACAAAAAAATGAATTGCTGGAATTACTATCGGGAAAGGTAAGCACTGATAGCCACCTTACACTGGATGAACAAATCAAGCGAATTATACATCAGCAGAAAAGGATAGACAAAGATTTTGAGGAGCTAAAAACTGATTTTTTTGAAAGTAATCCGGTTTTCTTTGAAAGACTTCAAAAGAAAGCGAATCAAGTTCTTACCCGTCTGGATTTGAAGTATTGTGCTTATATCCTGATGGGGTTATCAAATAAAGAAATAGCAATAAGATTGGGTATCGAGCCCAAAAGTATCCGTATGGCGCGTTACAGAATCAAACAAAAGTTTGGCCTTGATAAAGAAGCTAATCTCGATAATTTTATCAGGTCCCAGGAATAATATAGATGGAACTCGTGTATTACTGGAGGGTCATTAGCTCCTGTAGATGTATTGTAGACGCAGTATTAGATGTAGTAGTCTGTATGTAGTCTCCAAATTCTAGGTTCAGGGTGGATAGAAAAATACTTTTGTATTAAGTAAATATCTACCTATGAAAAAAATAAATGTATTTGGATTATTAATATTGACTTGCCTGGCATTTAATCTTCATGTCTTTGGTCAGCAGCAAGCAGAAAGAGTAATAAAATTAAAGCTGACTGATCCTGAAACCAAAACATCTCAGACCTATCTGCTAAATAATGTAGTGTATTCCTACACAAAATCCCAGGAGATAGGTGGTTTAGCCCAAGATCCAGGCACTTGTGCTGTTAGTATCGATTTTAAGCAGGATATGGATCCATTTCTTTTAAAATGGATTGCCGGGGAAATTAAAGAGGCCGATGGATCGATAAGTATGGAAGCAACAGAGATTGGAAAGCCCGCCAGAACAATAGCTTTTAAGGGGGGTACAAGCGGTAATGTTGCTGAGAGCTTTATGGCCAGCGACAGGACTTCGTACATCCAGATGTCTCTGTATGTTAGATCGCTCATTATTGATGGAGTTGCAATTTATACCGAACAGAAAAAATAAATAAGATATTGTGTAGCGCTCGGTACCTGGGGTAAGCGGCGGGATACCACTCTGTGTG
>NZ_JBFTNT010000237.1:0-6588 GCF_056397585.1 Pedobacter sp. 05L430
CGCAACCATTACTCGTGCTATATGCTACTCCATCTATAACATACAAGGGGTTTCCGAGGTTTCTGATCTGTAAATTGGCCCCATTTCCCGGTCGGGCATCTGTGGTACGTGCGGTTACACCAGGAATTTTACCCGCCAAAGCACTTGTAGCGGCTACAGAAGGCGATCGGACAATATCTGAAGCCTGTAACGTGCTGATCGCTCCAGACACAGTTGCTTTCTTTTGTGTACCATAAGCAACAACAACAACTTCATCCAGGTCTTCTCCACCAGCAGCAACCATACGGACATTAATAACTTTGCGATCGTTTACCGTGAATTCCTGATTTTTAAATCCAATGTATCGAAAAATAAGTATTGAACTTGGTGTCGGCGCATTTATAGTATAATTTCCATTAGCGTCGGTCTGGGTACCCGAATTGCCCCCTTTTAAAGTGACCGTTACGGAAACTAAAGGTTTATTTTCATCATCGGTGACCTTACCAGATATCATGATTTGAGAGAAGGCATTTGCCGATGTAAAAAGGGCCATCATTGCCAATAGAAATTTTAATTTTGGTTCAGGGTACCAACGTATACCCTTAGCCTGGATTCCAATTCCATGGAATACCTTAAGTAGTTTTCTGTGCATGATTTTTTTGGTTAGAGATTTATAGATTTAAAGGTTAATTAAATTGCAATGCGTAATTCATTACCCAGAAATAGAATCTTAGCCTTTTGAGGAGTTATTTTGAATGCATTTCTGCCTATTACCCTCGCTTTATTTGAATAATTTTGAAACAGGGTACTACTTAGTACGATTAGGTAAATAATCATTCTCATTTTAGCCGTTCTTATATTTGGTAAGACAAATAAGCCACTTTTTATATCATTATTCTATCTTGATGTTGTCAGTTTCTGAGCTTATTTTGTCATTAAAGCTCTTTTTGTATTTTCACGTCAGAATAAAAATATTTTTGATACTTATTCTTGGTTATCAGTTGATTACTGAGATACCGCGGTCCAGAATGTGTAAAACATAAAGAATGTTTAAAAAATGCACCAAACAATTTCGATCATTTTGGCTTTTAGAATACATTTAAACGTAAGATTTATGCGAAAAACAGAGACCAAAACAGACCTTCAAAAGTTCATAGAAAAATTTGAACCTAATAAATTTAAAATGTTGACCAGAGGGATTGAAATCAGAGGAAATAGTGACCTGCACCGAAGCATTACTTTTGCCAAGGAGCTAATTGAAAGAATGAAATTGAAGCTCACAATTAATCATTCCGCCGAAATGGCGATGTATGGAGGATTTGAAGTAGTATATGCTTAATGAAAATCCTGCATGAGAATAAAATAAAAAGGTCAGCTATCAAAAATAGCTGACCTTTTTATTGGATGTTCTAGAGTCCGGAAATTATTCTTTGATTAATTGCGTGTTAATTATTCATTAACATATATCCTTGGAGCAGCTCCTTTACATCAGGCCATTCGTCCGAGATTATAGAAAAACGAGCAGAATCCCTTATGGTAAAATCTGCTCCCATTCGTTCAGCACGAATTATCCCTTCAAATTTAGCACCCAGACGTTCAATAGCCGCTCTTGATCGTTCATTACGTACATCAGTCGTGAAATTAACCCGCCATACTTTCCAGTGCTCAAAAGCGTATTTGAGCATCAAGAATTTAGCTTCCGTATTTATACCTGTTCTGGTAGCAGACCCGGTGAGCCATGTATACCCTATTTCGCAAACATCGGGAGCAATTCTTCCATATCCACACGTATGTTCAGGCCACTGCCAGTAGGCAATATTCCAAAAACGTGTGGATCCTTTTATAATACCGTCTTCATTGCCGACGATGACAAAAGGCATCGCTGTTCCCCTATCGCGCTGCTCAAGTGCCGTTTTAATATACCTGGTCATTGCATTTTTTTCCTGAGGCACAACAGTCCACTTAAATAGCTGCTCATTTCCTGCTGCGGCCTTAGTTAATCCTTCTAAATGAAAAAGTTCCAGAGGCTCTAACCTCACGTAGTTTCCAACTAGTATGTTGTTTTCCATTTGCCTTTTTCTCGTCTATTTTACGCGGTTAATGATAAAGCCATTGTTCACCACATCCATACCGATTTTTGGATAATACTCAATAGCCGTTGGTGCTGCAAGTAGTAAAAGCATACTCTTATCGCCAATTGTAGCTTTTGTAAGTTTTACCAATTCTTTGCCAATACCCGATTTTTGATAAGTTGCACTTACGGCCAGGTCAGCAAGATAGCAACAGTGACAAAAATCAGTTAATGATCGGGCAATGCCGACTAGCTGATCATCATGCCAGGCCGTAACCACAAGGTTAGAATGTTTATACATCTCTGCTATCCTGTTTTTATCAGCTGTAGGACGGTTGAGACCAGAACTGTCGTATACACTGATGATTTCTTCTAATAATGGTAACACATTTGTTTTGTAGGTAATGTTCATATTTAATAAAATTGATATTCAAAAGTATATTATTAAAGGACTATCTTTATCATCCAGAAACAAGAAGTTAAGTAGTCCAGATGTTGCCATTTGATACCCTTATAACAATCGATAAAACACTAAGCGTGTCCGTTTATCAGCAGATTGCAAACCAAATACTTATGCTGATAAAAAATGGAATTGTAAAGTCAGGGTCTTATCTGCCTGGTACGCGCGAACTGGCTAGAATGGTTGTTGTTCACCGTAAAACAATTATTGCTGCATATAACGAATTAAGCGCTCAGGGATGGATCACTGTGATACCACAGAAAGGGTTTATTGTGGTTCCTAATCTTCCAGAAGTACAGCCACAGCAATGGGACCAGCAGAAAGCAGGTTTTGCATATGAAAGTTCAATGCCCAGCCCCTTTTATAAAACAAACCAATATGGAGTGATTCCTTTGGCTAGTGATACCATGGTGCATGAATTAATAATAGACGATGGCCACCCAGATATGCGGCTAGCGCCAATGGACCTGCTAAACAGGGAATACAGGAGCCGTCTTAAAAAGGTCCAAACATTTAAACGGGTTTCGGCAACGCTGGCCGCAGGCTCGTTTAACCTAAGAGAAACAATGATAAGCCATATGGCGCAAACCAGGGGGTTGCAAGCCCAGGCATCAAACATCATGATGACTCATGGCGCTCAAATGAGTATTTATATAGCAGCAAGCTTATTGTTAAAACCCGGCGATAATGTAATTGTAGGAGAACCGGGCTATTTTGTTGCTAACCAGGTTTTCGAATCTTTAGGAGCCAATGTAATTCGTATGCCTGTAGATCAGGATGGAATAAATACAGATTTGATAGCTACAGCCTGCCAGAAGTTAAACATACGGATGCTGTACCTCGTTCCCCACCATCATCATCCTACCACAGTAACTTTAAGCCCGCAACGGCGTATGCGTATACTGGAATTAGCTGAAGAACATAACTTTACAATTGTAGAGGATGATTACGATTATGATTTTCACTACAGCTCCTCTCCGTACCTGCCCCTTGCCTCCGGAAATCATCAAAATCGGGTGGTTTATATTGGCTCCTTTTCCAAATCTCTTTCCACATCTATACGAATTGGTTTCATGATCGCCTCAGCAGATTTTATTGCCCACGCGGTTCATATCAGAAGACTTATCGATTTGAAAGGAGACCATATTATGGAAGATAGTCTGGCTGCACTTATCGAAAACGGTGATATTAACAGATACCTCAAAAAGAACAATAAGATTTACAAGGAAAGAAGGGATCATTTAATCAAGATGTTGGACACTTACCTGAAAGGTATAGTTAGTTACGAAAAACCCGATGGAGGTATGGCCATTTGGGTTAAATTTGATCCTAACTATCCTATTGAACAGATCTCAATTAAAGCAGCCAAGCAGGGTCTTTATATGAATAATGGGAAGTTATTTGATAACAATGGAGTCAGCTATAATGCCATTCGATTTGGGTTTGCTTCATTAACTTTGCCGGAAATAACCAAAGCTGTTCAAATCATTTCATCCAGTTTGGTACTAACCTTGCAACCAAAATAAACTGAACCTTTAAACAAAGTGAAATTGGACTTTTCAACAAAACAAGATTGCTCTTTAATCTGCAATTTTGTTCTATCAATTTGAAAGCAAATGACAAATTCAATTCATACAGTATTGGTAACAGGCGGATCAGGCTTTGTCGCTGTTCATTGCATCCAGCAATTATTGGATAAAGACTACCTGGTAAGAACCACCCTGCGCGATTTAAATAAACAGGATAAAGTGATAGCCATGCTTAAAAAAGGCGGAATCACTGACTTCAGTAATCTTTCTTTTGTAAAAGCAGATCTCACCAGTGATGACAATTGGAGCACGGCTGTAAAAGATTGTGACTACGTTTTGCATGTAGCTTCTCCCATTTTCTTAAAACTGCCAAGGCATGAAGACGAAATGATACGTCCCGCAGTTGACGGAACTATACGCGTACTTAAAGCAGCAAGAGATGCAGGTGCTAAGCGCGTTGTTATGACGTCGAATTTTGGGGCAGTTGGCTATAGTCATAAGGATAAAACTACTTTGATTACAGAAGAAAGCTGGACAGACCCAAATGAGAAAGGGCTCTCTGCTTATAACAAATCAAAAGTATTGGCCGAAAGAGCAGCCTGGGATTTTATGGAACAGGAAGGTGGTAGTCTTGAATTGTCAGTGATCAATCCGATGGGTATTTTTGGTCCTTCCTTCACTAAAGACCTGTCCAGTGGTTTTGAGTTGCTACAAAAAGTAATAGATGGTAGCATGAAAGCGCTGCCTAACATCAGCCTCGGTATTGTAGACGTGCGTGATGTTGCTGATCTGCACATCCGGGCAATGACCAATCCCCAGGCAAAAGGACAACGATTTTTGGCCTTAAGCGGTGGTACAATGTCACTTTTAGAAATAGCAGATTTCCTTAAAAATGAAATGCCTGAGGCAGCTGCAAACGCATCCACCAAAACAATCCCAAACTGGTCGATCCGCATTGCCGCGTTATTTAATGCACAAGCAAAAGCCATTGCTCCTCTGGTGGGCATTTACCGCAATGCAAGTAATGAAAAGGCCAGAACCCTATTAGGATGGACACCCCGCAGTAACCAGGAAGCCATATTAGCAACGGCCAAAAGTTTGGTGGAATTTGCATCATAAACATTAAAGCCTCATCATTACTTAAACCTAAATCACTAACCCGTATGAAACGGTTTTTAAAAATAATTAAACGAACTATGATTATCCTGCTTAGCACAGCGATGCTTTTATCCATCGCTACTTTTTTTTATATCCGTCAGGCAAAATTTGGGCAGGCTCCTACCGCCCAGCGATTGGAACTGATAAAAAATTCGCCTCGTTATAAGGACGGCAAATTTCAGAATACTCATCATACACCCGACCTTACCGAAGGCTACAGCATTAGCGGTATCCTTTACGACCAGTTGTTCGGCGACCATCCCAGAAGAAGTCCCACTGCAATCATACCTTCTAAAAAAACCGATTTGCACAGCCTTCCTCCCGATTCAAACGTCCTGGTGTGGTTTGGTCACTCCTCTTATTTCATGCAGATAGACGGGAAGCGCTTTCTGGTAGATCCTGTTTTAAGTGGCAGCGCATCTCCAGTGCCATGGACAGTAAAAGCCTATAAAGGTACAGACCGATATACGGTTGATGATCTGCCTCCTATTGACTACCTGCTGATCAGTCATGACCACTATGATCACCTGGACTACGAAACAATTACCAAGCTAAAAGATAAAGTAAAAACAGTTATCTGCGGACTTGGTGTAGGTGCTCATTTCGAACATTGGGGATATGCTGCTGATAAAATCATTGAAAGTGACTGGAACAACAGCATATCATTGGATGTTGGATTTAAAGTACACACCACCCCTGCAAGACATTTTTCGGGCAGAGGTTTTACAAGAAATAATACATTGTGGATGTCTTATGTGCTGCAAACACCAGGCACAAAAATCTATATTGGCGGAGACAGCGGTTATGACACACACTTTGCAGAAATTGGTAAACAGTTTGGGCCAATTGATCTTGCGATATTAGAGAATGGGCAATACAACGTAGCCTGGAAGGCAATCCATATGCTGCCAGAACAGGTGCTGCAGGCCGCAGAAGATTTAAAAGCTAAAAGACTGTTTCCGGTGCACTCTTCTAAATTTACCCTGGCAATGCACTCATGGGACGAGCCTCTTATCAAAGTTACAGAACTAGCCAAAATACAGCACTTACCCTTGGTTACACCGGTTATTGGTGAAATGGTAGACCTAAACGATACCACACAAGTTTTTCCAGAATGGTGGAAAGGTGTAAATTAGTAAACCATAAAAGATAAGGCCATGCGCTATACTGAAATCAAATCCTGCTACCTCGGCCCGGAGATATCTCCCGAACAGTTCGTCCCTGAGCATTTCTTTTTGTTTTTGGCCAAAGGTTTGATAACAGGATACGACGGCAGTAAAAAATATGAACTGAAATCAGGAGAATCTTGCATTGTCAAAAAAAATCATCTGGCCAGGTATCACAAGCAAAAATACAATGGAGACTTTGAGAAAGTAGTGGTGATTTTTGAC
>NZ_JBFTNT010000238.1:0-7649 GCF_056397585.1 Pedobacter sp. 05L430
TCCACAAAGAGATTTTGGGTTAACTCTTCGGCAAGCTCTTTATKGTGTACTTTCTTATAGGCAACCTGATATACCTTTTGCCAGTACCGCAAATACATCTCCTTAAACGCATGCTGGCAACTTCCTTTGAAAAGAACAATTAATTCGTCATCAGATAAGAGCCTGTAATCCATGAATTTAATGTCTGCTTAAAACAAATTTAACAATATAATTCAAACAGTGACACAAAATTTTTACACTTAATATATTGCTATACGGTGTGACCTGAGCATATACGGACTTACGTCTGACATGCCGGCCTGTTGGAAGCTAATTGCCTTGGAAGGTTTTAAAGGCATATGGCAATCAATACAATTGGTTTTTACCATAGCGTTTTCCAATGTTTTTTGTGTATGCTTTATGGTAGCATGACAACTTATACATTTTTTTGAATACAATGTTAAGCTTCCTTTGTTCTGATCATGCGGGCTATGGCACGTTGAACATTCGAGCGAATTACTTTTAGTAAAACATTTACTCCCCTCAAGCATCTGGTTTTGCTGGCCGTGAACATCGAGTTGGGATTCCTGAGCCGATGAAACATGCGCGTAATATTGTTTAATATCTTCTCCTGGCTTAAAAGAAAATGTAGATTTCAGTAACTCTGCATCATTACCGGAATGACAAATGCCACATGCATCAACTCTTTGTTTCCTTGTAAGTGTTTTATAAAGCACCATAAATTTAGCTTCCTTCTCATCAGGATTTTTTAAATGGAATTCAACATGTTTACCTGCTGGCCCATGGCAGCGCTCACAATCAATTCCATAAACAAGAGAAGATTTCAACATTTCGTGCGAAACAATTAAACTGCCATTATTTGCCTTGTTACTTTCTATAAAGGAGCTATGACATTCTAAGCATCGTGAGTCTATTATCCTTCCAAAATCCGGGTTGCTTGTTCGCAGACCCGGACTGTTAGCCCATCCATTTATTTGATTAAAAAAAGAGAGTGGAAGTTGTCTTAATATATTCCCTCTCCATGAGGCATAGGTATAAGCATTTTTACCTGCCCCAATAGCAATATCAAATCTTTTAGCCAGATCTTCTTTTCCATTAAAATAAACAACCTGATAGGTACCACTATCTCTTTTTTCTATGGCAACTTTTAAGTTTTTATCATACTCATAAGACATTGGACACATGTTTTTGCACCTGCAATGGATGTTTCTGTTGCTTTCATATTTTTGGAGGTATCCATACATTGGGAGAATAGAATCACCAAAATAGCTATAGTACTGAACACAAGGAGTAAACGTCCTTTACGCTTCATAATTTAATTTGCAATTACATTTGTCTAATAAATTGAAGGTAATTAAAATTAAAATAACCTGTATCTGCCAAAACCTTTATACTTTGTTTCCCTGCTTTGAGTGGAATATTCTTTATTTCTATTGTTTTAAAAGTTGTTAATCCGCCTGTGTTGGATACCGTGATTTCTTTTGCGATTAAGGCTCCGTCAGAAGCTAAAGAAATCCTTCCCTTCGTATTATCTGAAGCGACATTTAATTTAATAGTATATATTCCTTTTTTTTCTAGATCAACAGTATACTGAAGCCACTCTCCTGATTCAATATTATTAACGTAATAAGATTCATATTTGGCACTGTCTTTTGCAATATCCACCCCATCATTTCTATAAATTCTTCCTTTGTTTCCTGCAGTATATTTTCCGGTAGAGACGTGATAGTCTGCCGTATCTTTATCAAAATAGGCAGCGCCGTTTCTGCCCAAATCGTAATCAACTGCATTCACAGTAGTAGTTTTTCCAATAATATGCTTTTTAAATGGCTTGGTTTCTGCAGAAAAAGGCTGACGGATCATTGCGTCAATTACATCATAATGGATAATTGTATTTTCAAGTCTTGCGTAAGTAGCAAGCTCCATTAAACCACTATAAACATTACTTTCTTTAGGTTTATTTCCATTTCCATTTATATAACTTACRACATCATTATAGTTCAGGTTAGATTTTATTTCCATTGGATTGTTGGCCCCAACTTTCTTTAGCGGCCACCATGCCCAACCAATATTATTAGTTTCAAATAAGCGAATGGCCTCGGTAAACCAAACATTTGAATTCTCTCCTGTCTCACCTAACCAAACAGGAATATTATACTGATCTCTTGTCTTGATCATATTTTCCGCCGATGCCTGATCATTATAGCTCCAGTATTTATGAAAGCTTAGAACCATATTATTGTCCCAAGGAGGAAGAATGCCATTATAATTATTTCCCCAGCCATTACCTTCAATTATAATAATGTGTTTTTTATCAACCTCTCTTATTGCTTTTGTGATATCAACCATTAATTTCTTTAATGGCTCATTCTTTTTTTCATTTATTCCATTCTTGTCTTTTGCAAGGTCCTCAAATCCCCAGTTAGGTTCGTTTATGATATCATATGCTCCAATCCAGGGTTCATTGACATATCGCTCTGCTAACTTCCTCCATAAAGCTATCGTTTTTTCCTGATTAGCAGGACTATCCCATAGTGACGGTTTTGAAGGGTCTCGATCTGAAATATTTAAATCATTTCCCTGTCCACCAGGTGCTGCATGAAGATCCAAAATTAAATACATCTGATTTGCCTTGCACCATGAAAGTAAAGAGTCTGTCATCGCAAATCCCTTGTCTAGCCAGGTATTTTGTCCCTTCACAGATTCTTTTTCAATAGGTAATGTATAAAGGTTATAATGCATTGGTAACCTGATTGAGTTAAAGCCCCATGCTTTCATTGAATCTACATCAATCTTTCTGGTATGATTGGCAAGCCACAGATCATAAAATTCCTGGGTTTGTTTCGCCCCCATTAACTCTTCAATTCTTTCCCGAATACGATATTGCTGACCTTCTTTATTTATTTTTAACATGTAACCCTCCTGGAGCATCCATCCCCCAAGACCAACTCCTCTTAATAATACATTCTCGCCCTTTTCATTTACAATCTTCTTTCCATCTGCCCTTAAAAAGCCCTGTGCCAAGCCAGACGTGGAATACAAAACAGATACCGCTATTATAAAAAATAGCCTGACTAATGTTAATTTTTGAAACATAAAAAGAGTATAAGTTAAATTGTGTGTTAAAGTTATTTTGAGGATATATTACCAGATATAGGTTGCAACATCACCATTGCCAATCGTATCGCTTAGTAATTTACCATTAAAGCTAATATTAAATGTTTGTGCATTCTTTCCACTATTGGCAATTATTAGTACTTTTTTTCCGTCAGGAGTTTTAAATGCAACATTAGAAAGCTCTTTGGGCTCGCTGGAAGCAATTCGCAGAGAACCAGGGCGAACAAATTTAGATGCATGCGCTATCGAATAATAGGCTAGGTTCCTTGTCACTTTATCTTCATCTATCGTAACTGCGCCCTGGCACATCGGGCATCCTCCTCTATCCGTAAAAGGTTTATTTTCAGGATCTGCTGCTAAATTCCATTCTAAAACATTTCTGCTCCAGTTTCTGGTAGCTCCTATAATGAGTCTTTTAATTGGTGATAAAATGTTGATCCTATTTTCGTTTGGATCTTCAATAACCATTTGTTCTGTAAAATAAATATTCTTGTCAGGATAGGCATTGTGCACATCTGTTAATGCCTCAATTTCTCCGCCGTAAAGATGAAAAGCAGACCCATCAATGTATTTCCTGGCATCAGGATCATTTAGAATCGTAATTGGATAATCAGGACGATCCGCATTATGGTCATATATAATAATCTTTGTCTTTAAACCGGCTTTCTGGAAAGCGGGTCCAAGGTTATTCTTAATAAAGATTGCCTGGTCAGGTGCCACCATCAGCAGGCTTGGGTTATTGCCAGGATGAAGTGGTTCATTTTGAATAGTAACAGCATCTATATGAATTCCTTCTTTACCCATATCCTGAATATACCTGACAAAGTATTTTGCATAAGCTTCATAAAATTCAGGTTTTAACATCCCCCCTCTTGCATCATAAGATGTTTTCATCCATAGCGGTGGCGACCAGGGCGACCCCATTATTTTGATATTTGGATTGATAGAAAGTATTTCTTTCATTACAGGAATTACATCTATTCGATCGGGACCCAATTCAAATTTGGTTTGCTCCAAATCTGTTTCTCCCTCAGCTAAATCATTATATGAAAATACTTTCTCATTTAGATCTGAGGCACCGATGGTCAGTCGTATATAGCTAACCCCAATATTATTACCATCAGTAGCAAATAATTCCTTTAACAAAGCTGCCCTTGCTTTAGGGCTCATTTTAATGAGATGTTGGGCGCTTCCTCCAGTTAACGCATAGCCAAAACCATCAATTGATTGGAAAGACTCTTTCTCATCAACTACAATGGTTGGATTGTTATTTTTTATGCCCGCAAATTTCAATATTCTTTTCTGTTTGGTAAATAGAACTGATTTATCTGCTTTTGTAAGCCATAGGCTCACATCATTTTGAGCATTTGCGACAAATGAAACAAATGTAATAACCAGCCCTAGAATTGAACTGAGCTTTTTTGATCTCATAATTATTAAGTGATGTATATTAGAAAACAGAAATAAGAGGTGGATGTCTTATCCACCTCTTAGCGCATTATTTAGTACCACCCCACTCTTTACTCTGAACTATCTTTGTATTATTTAGTTCACCATTTGGAATAGGTAATGTTTCATTTTTTCCGGCCACAAAACCTTTAAAGGCCAGTTTAGCAGGTGCAAGTCCCCAACGCACAAGATCAAACCAGCGCTGTCCTTCAGCTGCTAGTTCAATACGTCTTTCTTTTATTATATTATCCATGGTAACGTCCACTGGTTTCAATCCAACTCTGGCTCTTACTGCATTTAAAGCAGCATAAGCTCTGCTTCCTGCTCCAACAGCTCCTCCACTTTTCAATACAGCTTCAGCTTCCATTAAGTAAGTGTCGGCCAAACGTATTTCATAAAGATTATAAGGGAAGTTAAGTTCAAGCTGTCCGCTATTGGCTTTGGTGGATACTCTGCCAGCATACTTTTCAACAAAATAACCAGTATTATCGTTGGCGTGTTTATAAGTTACAATACCGGCCTTTTCAAGACTATCTAAATTTGCAACTGTTGGTTTATTACGAGGATCGAAGTGAATGAGTGCAAAGAACTCTTTAGTAAATGGCATAACACTCCATCCGGAAACATAATCCGGAGCTTTGTCAGGAATTAGAATATTGTAGTTCCGAGGGCCCGACATAATCCCAGCTACATTACCTTCGCCACTACCAACATTACCCCAGCCCATATTTGAAGTGCTGTTATAGGAAATCTCAAGAATGGATTCGGAATTGAATTTATTAGCGAGTTTATACAAGTCCTCAAACTTGCTCATTAGCACATAACCATATTTACTAGGCGTAGTACCGGGCGAAGGACCGTTTACATCTGCAAATTCAGTAGCGGCATCAGCAAATTTTTCCTGCCAAAGGTATACCTTACCGAGTACTGCATGAGCCGCTCCCTGGGTTAACCTTCCACCTTCAGTGTTTCTTGGAACCGTTAACGGAAGATTGGGGATAGCTTCTTTTAAATCCAATTCAATTTGTTTGTATACATCAGCAGGAGGAACCTGTAGGACATTATACCAATCACTCGTTTCAACGGGTTTTAAAATAAGGGGTATGTTCTTAAATATCCGAACCAGGTCGAAATAAAAGATAGCTCTTAAAGCTTTTGCTTCTGCAATATATCTGTTTTTGGTACTGGCATCCATTTGAATCTCCTCTACCTTTTGTAAAAATATATTGGCCCTATAAACCCCGGTAAAGCCTTTACCCCACAGATAACTTGGTGCTCCGGATAATGAACTTACTGTATAGTTATTCATTGCCTGCAGATCACCAAGATCAGATGGGGAATCACCTCCAGCGTAGTGATCATCAGACCCGGAAGAAAAAATATTTAGCTTGGTTAAATAGCCACCAGACTGGTTTCCAAATTGATCATACACCGAGATCAAACTACTAAAAGCCTGTTCAGGAGTTTTATAATAATTAGATTCAAGTATTCTTTCTCTGGGATTTACATCCAGATCCTTTTTACATGATCCCATGAATTGCGCTCCAATAAAAAGAGCAGCTATATATGTTAATTTATTTTTCATTTTGATGTTTATTAAAATCCAACATTTAATCCAACCATAAACGAACGTGCCTGCGGATAGATTCCTTTATCAACTCCAAATACAGTTCCTCCAATTTCAGGATCATACCCTGTGTACTTAGTTATGGTAAAAAGGTTTTCACTCATTACATAAACACGTACTTTTTGCGCACCAATTTTTTGAATTACATTTTTAGGAATGTTATATCCAAGCTGTAATGTTTTTAATCTGAAATAATCTCCTTTTTCAAGATATCTTCTTGTGAAATTAGTGTTGTTTTTGTTGTCGTCCTTTTCAACAACTCTTGGTATGGTAGTCGAAGGATTTGTAGGCGTCCAACGATTTAGGATGTCAGTTTGCCAGTTAGCAAATGTTACATCTAAACGACGTAAGCCTTGAAATATCATATTGCCACCTGCTCCACTTCCAAACACTACAAAATCAAAGTTCTTATAGGCCATATTTATTGTTAGGCCATAAGTATATTTTGGAATCGGGCTTCCCAGATATGTCCTATCTGCTGCCTCAATCTGATTATCGCCATTTAAATTCGCGAACTTAACATCTCCGGGTTTTGCATTAGGCTGCAGCTTAGTTCCCCCTGGTCCRACATAACTATCAATTTCCGCTTGATTTTGAAAAATGCCAAGTGTTTCGTAACCATAGAATTCATTGAAAGAGTGCCCTATTCCTGTTCGGGTAATATTGCCCATACCCTGAAAGCTTTGGGCTTCATCTTCAATAAATAATTTACCTGTGGCAAGTTTAGTTACTTTGTTTTTTAAGAAGGAAACATTTCCATTTACGCCAAGGTTAAATTCTCCGAATGTTTTACGATATCCAAGTTCAAGTTCCAAACCCTTATTTTCCATATCTCCAATGTTTTGGGCTGGGGCTCCAGCTACACCTAGATAGCTTGGGGGTGTTGGATACTGAAGTACTCCAACTGTTTTCTTTTTATAAACGTCAAAGGCCAAAGTAAAGTTGGTGAATATAGTGGCATCAAAACCTAATGTTGTCTGGCGGGTTTCTTCCCATTTCAAATCCGGATTAGAAGGGGCTGCCGGGCTCCATCCTATTGAGCTGACATCTGTAGTTCCAAAAGTATAGTTCCGTCCACTTGAAACCAGGGCATTGTAAGCAAAATTGGAAATTTGATCATTACCTGTTACACCGTAACCCCCACGGATTTTAAAGAAATTTATAACGTTATTTTCCTTCCAGAAATTCTCTTTAGTAGGCACCCATCCTAATGAAAATGAAGGGAAGTATCCGAACTTATTGTTATCACCAAAACGCGATGAACCATCTCTTCTGATAATACCGGTAAAGAGGTATTTTTCGTCATAATTATAAGATATACGAGAAAATAAAGAGTTAACTTTATGAACTGTCCCATCGTTTCCATCTGCAGTTCTGTCTGCACTAACTGGTTTATAATTTAAATTTGCTTCTTCAAAGTTATTTGCAATAATATTGTTGAATGTCACATTTAAAG
>NZ_JBFTNT010000239.1:0-10674 GCF_056397585.1 Pedobacter sp. 05L430
ACCCAACGCTCCATCTACAACTCTATGGTCATAGGAAAGCGAAAGGAACATCATATGGCGTATAGCGATTACATCGCCAAATTCTGTTTCTAATACTGCTGGTTTCTTTTTAATTGCGCCTACGGCTAAAATGGCGACCTGTGGTTGATTAATAATAGGTGTACCCATTACATTACCAAAAGAACCTACATTAGTCAGTGTAAACGTTCCATTTTGCGTTTCATCAGGCTTAAGCTTAGAAATACGTGCTCTTTTCGCCAAATCGTTTACCGATTTAGTTAATCCAACCAAATTAAACTGATCTGCATTTTTAATAACAGGAACAATCAGGTTCCCACTAGGTAAAGCAGCGGCCATGCCGATGTTAATATCTCTCTTTTTAATAATCTGGTTTCCATTTACTGAAACGTTGATCATTGGATAATCTTTTATTGCCTTGGCAACAGCTTCTATAAATAATGGAGTAAAAGTAATCTTCTCATTCTCGCGTTTTTCAAAGGTTCCCTTCACCTTATCACGCCACAGGACCAGATTAGTCACATCTGCTTCAACAAATGATGTTACGTGAGCCGAAGTGTGCTTACTCATTACCATATGTTCGGCAATTAATTTACGCATCCTATCCATCTCGATAATCTCATCACCACCACTTACACTTGTCAATGGCTGAGATACAGATGCAGGTTTAACAGTTTCTTCTTTAACAGATGTTTCAGTTTTAGCTGCTTGTGGAGCAGGAGCTATTGAAGGTGCTCCCCCTTTTTTATTTTGAATATAATTTAACAAGTCATCCTTAGTCAAACGTCCATCAGCACCAGTACCAGATATAGCATCTAATTCACTTATCGCAATATTTTCCCGAGCAGCTATATTTTTCACTAAAGGAGAATAAAAACGATCAGAACCACTATCTTCTTTCGCAGCGCCTCTGGCATCATTTGATGCCAATTGTTCTGTTCCGGGAATGCTTTCAACAATAGACTGTTCTGCCGCAGGTATGGTAACTGCAACATCCTCAGCAGCATCAGAATCAGTTTCAATAATCGCAATTACAGTACCTACCTGCACAATTTCATCTTCCTTGAACAACTGTTTAATTAGCTTACCTGCTATTGGTGATGGAACTTCAGAATCAACCTTATCTGTAGCAATTTCCAGAACCGTATCATCCATCTCTATCATATCCCCGGGCTGTTTAACCCATTTAATGATGGTTGCTTCTGCAACACTTTCCCCCATTTTAGGTAACAATAATTCGTATTGAGCCATTTTTTATTTCATGATTGATATCGGATGCAAAAGTAAAGTATTTTGAACACTTAATCCCCATATTGGTTAAGTTCATTCAAAATCATGGTCAAAGCTGCTATGGCTGAACGTTCTATGTTTTGCGCTCTTTTATTTCCAAAACTATAAACCCTTGCCACAACACGCTTACTACTCGCTACCGCAATCCACACTGTACCAACGGGTTTACCAGGCATACCACCATCCGGACCAGCAATTCCACTTACCGCTACAGCATAATCTGTTTTAAAATGATCTATTGCTCCCTGAGCCATTTCTTTTACGGTCTGTTCGCTCACTGCACCGTAATTATTTAAGGTTTTAGGGCTAACACCCAAAACGGATTCCTTAAGTTCATAAGAATAGACGACTGCCCCTCCAACATAAACAGATGAACATCCTGGATGTTGTGTAATCAAGTGGGCAATATAACCACCGGTGCAACTTTCGGCGGTCGAAAGCGTAAGCTTTCTCTCATCCATTATATTTAGAATTGCCTTTTCAAGGGCAATATCCTCTTCCACAACAACGTTTTTCTTTACTTTAGCAATAATCTGCTGAGCATAAATTTCTACCTCATTTTTCAGTATTGCTTCATTAGTTCCTGTGCTGCTCAGTCTTAAACGTACCTGACCTAGTCTTGGCAGGTATGCAAGTTTAATATGCTCAGGTAAGCTATTTTCAATATCCTCAATTTCAGCAGCTAAAAATGACTCTCCTATATTAGCGGTAAGTATGGTTTTATGAACAATGAATGGAAGTTTAAATGCTCCCTTTAAACGAGGCAGAATCTGTTCCTGCATCAGGTACATCATTTCAAATGGAACACCTGGCATAGATACAATGATGTTCCCATTATGCTCAAACCACATACAAGGCGCTGTCCCGTTCTCATTTTTGATAACCGTACAACCTTCCGGAACATCGGCCTGTTTTATATTAGATTCGATCATTGGCCTGTTATGCCGCTTAAAGATCTCAGTAATGTGCGCCAATGTATCCTCATCCCTCCTAAACCCCATATTAAAATATTTGGCGAGGGTTATTTTTGTAATATCATCTTTAGTGGGGCCTAGCCCACCGGTAATCAGAATCACTTTTGCTCTTTTTTCAGCAAGTGCTAAAGCTTCAGATATATGATCAGCATCGTCAGATACTGAGGTAATTTGTTTTACCTTAATTCCTATCAGATTAAGTTCTTTGGCCATCCAGGCAGAATTGGTATCTACAATCTGACCAATAAGAATCTCATCTCCTATCGTTATTATTTCAGCTAGCATAAATTCAAATATTAGAATCGGGTATAGTAATTCTTTCTCTTGCTCAGTTTTAAATCCTGAAGCACTGATGCTTTTACTTTGATGTCCACAGAATAAAACTGATAAGCACCAAAAGGAATCCAGCTAAAGCTCATATCCCAGCAATGTAAATCTCGATATATAGCTAAAGAGGTTTGCGAGAAGGTACTCGCCTTAAAATCCCAACCAGAATTAAACTGGACTTTCCATTTCGGGGTGATATTGGCATCACCATTAAAATTCAAAGTATTGGTGATCGTTGAATTTTGACCAACCCTGTCTGTATTGTAATTAAAAGTATAGCTAAAGGCAAAGTTCCACGGAATTTTAAAATCCACAAATGCATTAGGGTCCCTGCTTACTTTGGCAAGTTCCTCCGACTGCTCTGGTGTCATACCTGTCTTTGCAGCTTTATCCTTTAAATTCTGTTCGTTTTCATTCTTCTTTTTTAAAGCCTCAGGATTTAAACTATAATTAAAGGAGAAACCAAAATTAGTTAGACGAGGCAGTTTACCCACATTCCATACGTAGTCATCGATTAGTTTCCTGCTCACCTTTCCAGTCAAAACATCTACAGTATCCGTATATCTATACGGATCTAAAGTACCATAATAATTTACGCCTAACTTATCTGTAAACTGCGAACGCCCGCTAAATCCAAGGGTCGATAGTTTAAAGCTTGGGGCCAGAAAATTGTATGAACCGCTAATACTTAAACCCTGGATAATAGGAATTTTTTTATCGCCTTTTCCTGTAGTATCATTTGGAGTAAGCACCTTTGCTTCAACCGTATTGTCTAAACTGARTGAAATTGAAGCAGAGCGACCAGCTCCCGGAAAGCCATAAGGTGAGCCTTCAAAGATTGAATATTTTTGCTGCTGTCCGTCCGATCCAATTTTTGGAGTTCCGTCAGTATAGTAAGCAAGTTTATAATATCCTTTAGCTACATCCGAAAAATCTGGTCTGTAGCTAAAACTTACCTGAGGGGTCATCACATGCCTCAATGCTTTGAAGTTACCAAACTTATTAAACTGAGCCGTACTATAAATCTTTGTAGATACGCCCATGTTTAAGCTATACTCACCATTGCGTTTAAAACCTGCAACCGTGTCAATTATCTCCTGATCACCGCTATTTAGAACCTTTAAATAAGATTTACGTACCGTTTGAAATTGCCACCTCTCGGTATAGGATACCCCTGTATTGAAATTAAAATAATCCGCTATATTAAAGGCCATATTTACTGGGATCTGGTGACTAACCCCATTTTTAAATTTATTAAGCGACTCTCTTTTAAATAACTGATCTTCCGTTGTTGTAATGGTATTACTAGCCTGCATGCTATAACCAACGGTTATCTTTTGATACCACTTTTGTTCTCCTAGCCTATCCTTTGAATCAAATGGATTAAAGGTTGGGACACTTAAACTGATATCGGGTAAGCGTAGGCTTACAGACTTATTTTGTGTTTCCTGAGAACCATCTGCCGCAATACCAAGGGTTATTCCGTTGCCAAAAACCCGGCCATAAGACACGGATGACCTTAAAGTATTTTTAGTAAACTGATTATAATCATAACTGGCTCCCCCGGCTGTGTTTTGATTAAAGGAACTTGTACCGGCATCTACCGAGGCAGAAAATGTTGTCCCCGGTTTTGCATTTGCATTCTGACTGTGCGTCCACTGCAGGTTAAAATCCTTTCTTGGTGTATATTCAGGTGTACCTTCCAGACCATACCTTGAATTTGAATATCGGAAGTTTATGTTACCGTTAAAGTGCGGATGTGGTAGGTTACAGGTACTATAGGTCTGGCCTTTACTATGAATTTCATCATCCGGTTGCTTCTTTGCTTTACCTCCTGTAAAGAATCCTCCCTCCTGCTCCGTATATACTCCCCATATACGACCAACACTGGTTTCTGTATTATAAAACAGTGAGTCTGCAAGCGATGTGGATTGCCCGGTCATTTTAACAATAGGCCTGCCGACATACTTTCCCTTAGCATCAGTTCTTCCACTGGCATAAATCTGCTTGGTTTTTGAATTGTAAGTAATATAATCGGCATCAAGTTCGAAATCCTGGTACTTAACCCTGGCTTTCCCATATAGGTAAACCATTTCCTTCTCTTTATCCACAAAACTGGAATCTTGAGCAGAGTATTCTATTTTCTCACTGGCAGTCGTATCTTTTGGCGCAGTTTGTGCGTTACCTTTCTTAGTGGTGTCTGCTTGTTTAATTACTTGCTGCCATGAAAAATTATTCAAAGCAAGGGCTCGATTACCAACAGATGTTAATAAAACAATGAAGTTTAAAAAAATGATGTACCGTAAAAGTTTCAAATTCGTGTGTGAATGTTATTTTTGCATTAATGTTTAATCCAAAACGTTCAAAATTAATGAAAAATATACCATTGCTCAGACCAAATGCGATTTTGATTGTATTTATTTCTGCAGTTATTATTACTATATCTAATTATCAGGCATTTACGCAAGAATATAAAATAAAAACTATTGTTATTGACGCCGGACATGGTGGCAAAGATGGCAGTACAAGAGGGCTCTACTCTACTGAAAAAGATGTAGCCCTTAAAACAGCATTACACCTGGGTGCTGCCATTGAAGCGAATATGAAGGATGTAAAAGTAATTTACACAAGAACTGAGGATGTTTTTATTCCTCTTTATGAGCGTATTGCTATCGCAAATAATGCAAAAGCAGATCTTTTCATTTCAATTCACTGCAATGATATGCCGGTATACAGGTCAACTGTAGTCACTGGGTATAGAAAAAACAGCAGGGGGAAAAGAGTTCCAATAACAAGCACAGTTAGCAGAAAAAGCACATCTACAAGAGGAGTCGAAACATTTGTTTCAGGTATGGGACGCGTAAATGAACAAGACGAAGCTATTAAAAGAGAAAATGCATCCATATTCTTAGAGGAAAACTACAAGGAAAATTACGAAGGCTTCGACCCGAACAATCCTGAAAATTTCATTATACTTTCTCTAATGAAAAATACTTTCAGAACCCAAAGTTTAAAACTGGCTAAACTGGTACAAGATCAATACATTAATGTTGGCCGCATCGATCGTGGTGTTCAGGAAAAAAGTCTCGCAGTTTTGGCTCGTGCAGGTATGCCTGCCATATTAACCGAAATTGGTTTCATAAGTAACCCTGATGAAGAAGACTATATGAATTCTGAGGCCGGACAAACTGAAATAACCAATTGTCTGTTAAAGGCTATTGAAAACTACAAGAAAAGCATAGAAGGATAAATAATTGAATCAATAACTATTATTAGATGAGTGTAAAGAAAAATGCAGCCCTGTTATTATTACTATGTTTATTTAGTTCACAACTAGTATTTTCCCAAACTTATAAAGTTAAAACTATTGTTATTGATGCCGGACATGGCGGAACGAAGCCTGGTGCCAGAGGAAGTTTTTCATTGGAAAAAAATGTAGCGCTAAAAGTAGCTTTAAAGCTAGGCAAAAAGCTCGAAGAAGAATTACCCGGAGTAAAAATCCTTTATACCAGAAAAACAGATGTTGATGTAGATTTTTATAAAAGAGCTGCCCTTGCAAATGACAATAAAGCCGATCTTTTCATTTCTATTCACTGTAACTCAATGCCTGATAAAAGGGTGGTTACCGGTTATACAAAAAACAGAAGAGGCAAAAAGACCCCTAAATATTCGTATGTAAAGAATAAATCTACAAGTGGCACTGAAACATTTGTTGCAGGTTCTCACCGCTTAAATGAGCAAGATGCCGCCATTAGGGAAAATGAGGACATCAAGCTCGAAAAGAATTATAAGCAAAATTATAATGGCTACGATCCTAATGATCCTGAAACATTTATTATACTATCTTTGTTCAAAAATATATTTAGGGATAAGAGTCTGAAATTAGCTAAATTAATTCAGCACAATTATACCAACGATGACAATAGAGTAAACAGGGGGATTAAGGAACAAGGACTCTTAATTCTTCAAAGATGCGGAATGCCGGCGGTACTAACAGAAATTGGATTTATTTCTAACCCTACCGAAGAAGAATACATGAATTCAGCGCATGGACAAGAAGAAATTGTTAATTCAATTTTCAAGGCAATAAAAACTTACAAAAAGGAAACCGAAACAAATTAAGTAAATACATACCAAGAACATACACTGAATGAAGATAGCAAACGAAACCAAAGTAGGCATACTAGCTGCCTTTTCTATAGCCCTGTTAATTATAGGATATAATTTTTTAAAGGGGAATGCCATTTTTTCAAGTGAAACTGTTTTATATGCAAAATATTCGCGTGTTGATGGTCTGGCGGTATCCAAACCGGTTTTAATTAATGGCTATCAAATTGGCCGTGTAGATAAACTGGAATTACAAACAGACGGCTCAATTGTTGCCACGCTTAAAATCAAGGGCAAATACGAGATCCCAAGAAATAGTATTGCCAAGCTTGAAAGCACCGACCTTTTAGGAAGTAAAGCAATTGTAATGGCGCTGGGTACTGGTAATGATTTTGCTCAGGATGGTGACACATTGAATGCAAACGTTCAAAAAGGAATTCTTGAAACGGTACAACCAGTTCAGAAAAAAGCTGAGTTAATTATTGGAAAAATGGACTCCATTCTAACAAGTGTGAATTCCATCTTGAATCCAAATTTCCAAAAGAATGTTGATAAAAGCTTTAACAGCATAGCCTCTACCCTTTCGTCTTTAGAATCTACCTCTAAAAAGGTTGATAATCTAGTTGGTTCAGAAGGCACCCGCATATCTGCAATTCTTGCCAATGTAGAAGCAATTTCGGGCAATCTAAAGCAGAACAACGCCAAAATATCTGCCATTTTGAACAATATCAATTCGATTACGGATCAGGTAGCTGCAGCTAATTTCAAACAAACAATAGATAATGCAAATAAAGCTGTTGCAGATCTTCAAACTATAGTAGGTAAAATCAATAATGGTGAAGGAACACTAGGCCTGTTAGTTAACGATACAAAAATGTACGACAATCTAAACAATGCGTCTAAAAGCCTTGATAACCTGATGATAGATCTGAAAGCAAACCCAAAACGTTATGTTCACTTCTCCATATTTGGTGGGGGTAAAAAGGATAAGTAATCAAATAATATAAGTATTACCTTCTATTGCAAGTTCAGTGTTTTCAAAAACAGATTTTGCTTCATCCAAAAGAGGTTGCAACGTCTTGTATCTTGATGAAAAGTGACCGATAAGCAATTTTGCAGCCCCGGTCATTTTGGCTATCTCACCGGCCTGTAAAGCCGTCGTATGATGTGTTATATTTGCGCGGTCTAGCATTTCATGTAAGAATGTAGCCTCGTGATACAGCAAATCACAATCTGCAATGTTGTTAAAATATGTTTCATCAAACAATGTATCAGAACAATACCCATATTTTTTAGGGGTATCAGAGTCGGTAGTATAATCCTTATTCAAGATAACTCTGCCATCAGGTAAATTAAGATCAACACCTCTTTTTAACAAAGGATAATACTCAATATCGATCTGCTCTTCCTCCAATTTTTCAACAATGAGCTTACGCAGTCGTTTCTTTTGGATAAACTTAAATCCCGTGCATGGAATTCTATGATTTAAAACAAAGCTATCAACAACCAGATCAGCATTTTCAAAAATCTGAACAGATTCATTTGCCTGAGTGACCACAAATTCAATCGGATACCTAATTACCGTTTCTGAATATTTAAACTGAAGGGCCAGTATTTCCTGTAAAGGTTCCGGCGCAAATATCTTAATAGGCTTAACACGTCCGTTTAAGTGCAGACTGGAAAGCAAACCTATTAAACCAAAATAATGGTCGCCATGTAAATGGCTTATAAACACATAATCTATCTTGCTCGCTTTAAAGCCATATTTGATCAACTGCTGCTGAGTACCCTCACCACAGTCGATCAAATAAAACTTCTCATTGCAATTTAAAAGCTGTGCTGTAGGATTTCTATTATATACGGGCGTGGCAGAGCTGCTCCCTAAAATAGTAACCTCAAATTTCATTAATCTTTATCTACGCTTCCCAACAACTCTTTTTCTATTTCTTCCATAAAGATTAGATCAGTTGCTTCATCAAGTTTTGACACAATTGTTAGCGATTGGTCTAAATTGGACATTTCCAATATTTTAGCCACAACCTCATTTATTCCTGTTACAATAAACAGGCCATTAGATTTCTTACAAAGTCTGTCTCCAACAAGCAAACTGCTCAGATCCTGAGAATCATCACATTGCTTTATAGCCGATAAGTCTAATACGATATTACGATATCCCTCTGTATTCAATAAGATGAATTCAGATTTCAATTTCGGTGTATTATCGTTCGTAAACTTAGATTCATTAAGCTTCAAAACAACATACTTTTCATGCTTATCTACTGAAAATTTCATGATATTGATTTATTTAGTTTGATTACGAATGTAGTTAAAATTCTCTGATTTATTTAATTATTGAAGTAGATTAGATGTCTACGCCGATAA
Source organism: Pedobacter sp. 05L430 (assembly GCF_056397585.1). NCBI lineage: Bacteria > Pseudomonadati > Bacteroidota > Sphingobacteriia > Sphingobacteriales > Sphingobacteriaceae > Pedobacter > Pedobacter sp. 05L430. Next base: position 9,099 of record NZ_JBFTNT010000239.1, read on the forward strand.
GAGTTTACTTATAGAATCAGCCACATTTTTTTCTATCCTGCTTACCACATCAGCTGTCTCATTTTTCACAAACTGATCTCCCGTTATTTGTTCATAAAGCTCAATGTAACGATCAGATATAGAGTTCACAATTTCAGCAGACATCACCGGAATGGTTTGCCCATCCTTACCCTGAAATCCATTTTCTATTAGCCATTTCCTTACAAATTCCTTAGACAACTGTTTCTGTGGTTCATTCCTATCTTGTCTGTCTGCATAACCTTCTGCATAAAAATAACGAGAAGAATCTGGCGTATGAATCTCATCAATTAAATAAATATCTGAGCCAACTTTACCGAATTCATATTTAGTATCTACAAGGATAAGACCTCGCTCAGCAGCCATTTGGGTACCACGCTCGTACAATGCATAAGTATAATTTTCAAGATGGGTATAATCTGCAACAGACACGATGCCTTTGGCTAAAATATCTTCTTTAGAAATATCCTCATCATGCCCCACAGAGGCTTTAGTTGTAGGCGTTATAATTGGGTTAGGTAATTTATCATTTTCCTTTAAACCATCTGGCAAAGCTACTCCGCAAACACTGCGTTTCCCGGCGCTGTATTCTCTCCAGGCATGCCCTGCTAAATAACCTCTAATTACCATTTCCACTTTAAATGGCTCACAAATACGTCCGATGGTAACCATTTCATCAGGTACATCAATAACCCAGTTCGGAACAATGTCTTTTGTTGCACCTAAAAATTTAGCCGCTATCTGGTTCAATACTTGTCCTTTAAAAGGTATTGCCTCAGGTAAAACCACATCAAATGCAGATATCCTGTCTGTTACTACCATTGCCATAAATTGGTTGTTAATGGTATAAACATCTCTCACTTTTCCTTTGTAAAAATTTGTCTGCTTAGGGAAGCTAAAATTTGTTTCTTTAATTGCTGTCATGCTATGTGCTAAAAAGCTTTTATTGTTTATTTAAAATTACTGAATATCACCATAGGCTTTCAATATTCTTTTAACCAGTTTGTGTCTTACCACATCTTCACCTGTTAAATAAATAATATCAATACCTGGTATATCTTCAAGAATACGCAGCGCGTTATGTAAACCCGACATCTGCTTTTTCGGTAAATCTATTTGAGTTATATCGCCCGTTACAATGAATTTTGCTGATGGCCCCATACGGGTCAAAAACATTTTCAATTGTAAATCAGTGGAGTTCTGTGCCTCATCCAAAATTACAAAACAGTTATCAAGTGTCCTTCCACGCATAAAAGCAAGTGGGGCAATCTCGATAGTCCTGTTTTCAATATATAATTTAAGTTTTTCGGCAGGGATCATATCGTCCAGTGCATCATACAATGGGCGTAAATAAGGATCAACCTTTTCCTTCAAATCGCCGGGTAAAAACCCAAGATTCTCTCCTGCCTCAACAGCAGGTCTGGTTAAGATGATACGCTTGATTTCTTTGTTTTTTAATGCTCTTACTGCAAGGGCAACGGCTGTGTAAGTTTTTCCGGTCCCGGCAGGTCCGATAGCAAAGAGCACATCATTTTTATTAATACTCTCAACCATCTTC
>NZ_JBFTNT010000240.1:0-6575 GCF_056397585.1 Pedobacter sp. 05L430
GCGTTAAGTTGATATCCGAGCCACCAAAAATCGCGATCACATCCCCTCCTTTAAAATTCTTTGAGAATACATTTTGATGGCTGCCTCCAAACACATTCACGGAATCAAGAATATCATCTTTATCTATATCGCTATATTCTTTCGTTTCATCTGTATTCACAGCTTCATCAAAGTTTCTGAAACGTGGATGTCTTTTATTCCATCTTTTTCTCCACCTCTCTTTATCCCATTCAGTTCTTTTGGGYTTAAAAATCATGTACAAACCAAGAATAATAAATGCAATAGCAAAATAGTATTTGGACAAGTCAAATTCTCCAATGTCTTCAAGTGTAAAAAACCCTCCTACCAACACCATTATCATCCATCCACCACCGTTAAAGTTCCTCTTATAACCAACCAGCAAGCCGATTACAATCAACAAGGTATGCCAGCTGATAACCCAATGAGGAATATCGATGCCAAAATTCCTTAAAAAGAACACCAGACCTACACCTAATATTATCAACCCACTCCATAATCTGCTAGAACTGTTGTTGTTCGTAAATTTTTCCATTTCTGTATATTTTATATAATTCAATAAAGTCTATTAAAATCTTTATGAATTTTATGCTCTATTTAACTTTTAATATAATGTACTAGATCAAATGTATATAGAACCATCCCATTAGCCAACATTAATGATTTATATCTACGCCAAAGATCGGTAAACGTGCATTTTTAATCGGTGAAAATATCCCTTACTTTTGACACATGAAACATCTCCTTACTATTATTTGCATATGCCTGCCCTTATTTATTTTAGCGCAAACTTCGCGGCAGTATAAAATTTATGATGTTAAAAATCGAAAAGTTATCTCTGTAAATGAATTGATCCAAAATCTAAACAAAACAGATGTTTTATTTTTTGGTGAAGAGCACAATGATTCTGTAGGTCACACATTGGAGCTTGAAATTCTTAAACAGATCCATCTTGCATACCCCAAAACTGCTCTTTCTATGGAAATGTTTCATACCGATGTACAGCCTGTGATAAATGAATATCTAGGAGGTTATATCTCTGAAAAAAATTTCACGAAAGAAGCTAGGGCATGGAACAACTATAAGGACTACAGCCCCCTTATTGAATATGCAAAAGCCAACAAAATAGATGTAATTGGAGCTAATGGAGCTGCAAGATATAGCAATATGGTTAGTAAATCAGGGCTCAATGTTTTAAATACCCTTCCTAAAGAGTCGAAAGCTTATTTACCCCCACTACCTATAGACACAGCAACCGGAAGCTATTACAATAAATTTATAAAAGAACTTGGCGGCCATAATATGGGTAGCATGAAAATATACCAGACTCAGAATTTTTGGGATGCTACAATGGCTTGGTCTATTGTCAGATATATAAAGAAACATAAGGGTACAAAGATATTACAGCTCAATGGCCGCTTTCATAGTGACGAAAGATTGGGTACGCTTGCAAAATTAAAAAGTACTTCGAAGAAACTTACCATTTCGAATTTGTCGTGTTTCCCTTCGGCAGATTTTAACAACCCTGAATGGGAAAAACACAAACACCTGGGTGATTATATTATTATAACCGACCCAGGTGTCAAAAAGAGCTTTTAATTTACTTTTTCAGTAAATCTCTGATTTCAGTAAGTAGAACTTCTTCTTTAGTAGGACCTGCAGGTGCGGCTGCAACTGCCTCTTGTTTGCGTTTCATTGAATTAATCCCTTTTACAAGCATAAATACCGCTAATGCAAGTAATAGGAAGTTAATAGCTACTGTAATGAAATTACCGTAAGCAAAAACAACAGCCCCAGGAACTTTTCTTGCATCAACAAGTGCCATTCCTTCGGAAACAGTTCCTTTTAGTACTACATACATATTACTAAAATCAACCGAGCCGACTATTGTTGAAATTAACGGCATGATAAGGTCATTAACAACACTGTCTATGATCTTACCAAAAGCACCACCGATAATTACACCGACTGCGAGATCCATCACGCTGCCTTTGATGGCAAACTCTTTAAATTCTTTTACAAACCCCATAATAGTTTAGTTTTGTTTTATCTAAAATTAGAAAATTAAACATAGATATCAAAGAATTGTTTTTGAAGAAATTMAAAAAAAAACGGCCGCCCATCCAGGCCAAGCCATTTTCTAGCCTAAATTTAACCTGTTATTGGCACCCCTATGACAGACATCCACCATGGCTCCGCCAATAAAGCAAATAGCTCATAAAATTCATAAATCGGAATCAGCGACACATGAAAGAATCAAACTATTAAAAAGGGAGGTTTTGTAAAAGCATCTGTACTATTGCTCGATTACACAAAACTCCATAAGATTGAATTGGCGTATATACTTGTTAGACTCAATGACCATTCATCACTGGCAGCTTACAATTTCTTTCAGCAAATAAACACTTTCGAAGAGGTAATGGAATGTTCTCAGATCGCCGGACAATATGATTTTCATCTTAAAGTTGCGACCACCTGCTCTAAGAGTTTTTATGTTTTTTTTGAAACAAAACTTAAAGCAATGGCTATGGTGGGAAAAACTTTCACTTATTATGTATTAGCGGAACATAAGCGTGAAGCGGCGCTCAAACTTTCGTGATTTGTTTTAAGTACAAATTTTGAGATAGTAAGTATTATAAATAAGAATACAATGTTGCATTATATTCTTATTTATAATATATTTAATCGTATGAAATCAATTGATCGTAAATCCATACAATTGATTACCAAAAATTGGATGAATTTTGGTTTAGTTTCAGATTTGGAAAGGGCGCTGACTGGGGCCTGTAATATAGTCGGTTTTTGCAGCACTTTAATAGGTACCTTGTTCGGACCTCGTTCGACCAGAGCCGAACAAAAACAGAACCGGAGTGGTACGAGGGCTGAATGACCTGGACCACCCAATTTTTATTCACGCATAACCCTTTTTCTAGCTATTTCAAAACCTTTTCAACGTATTTTTGCACCAAATTATCATTAAAATTAATTACATTAATCATAAAGAAACATTCATATAAAATCATCGTCAAAGGGGAATAGATATTTGTAATGTCGATGAAATATTTCGCTAAAAACGGTTGATATATTTCGCTCTGTTTATCAGGTATTTTCTATAATATAATTGTGGCAATTGCTATTATATAAACGAAATGCGTATTTTTGAAACAGGTATATTAAATTACCGGGCCACTTACTCTATGCTTAAACAACATTTACAACAAAAACTCCTTCAAAAATTATCGCCTCAGCAAATTCAGTTTATAAAATTGCTGCAGGTACCAACCGTTGCTTTAGATACACGTATTAAAGAAGAATTGGAAGAAAATCCTGCATTGGAAGATCCAAGTCTAATGATTGCAGAAGAACCTAAAAGTGAGTATGATGATTTAAATGATGCACCGGATGATTTTGATGCCGGAGCAAAGGAAGAAAGTGTTGATGAATTTAATGTAGATGACTATTTGCAGGACGATAGTGTAAATGATTACAGTACATCGTACAATAACAATGATGACGATGAAGAGAAAAAGGAAACTCCAATTGCGATTGAAAGTACCTTTTTTGAAAGCCTTCAGGAACAACTGGATCTTGTTCCTTTATCAGATCAGGACTTTATTATTGGTAAACAAATTATAGGAAGCCTGGATGACGACGGTTATTTACGACGCCCAATTACTTCAATGATTGATGACCTTGCATTCTCTCAAAATGTAATGGTTGAAGAAGAAGATGTTTTTGAAATGCTTAAGGTTATTCAGGCATTTGATCCTCCGGGTATTGCGGCCAGAGATTTGCAGGAGTGCTTAACCCTTCAGTTGAAACGGAAAGACCCTAGTAACCCAATTATTTTAAAGGCTATTGAAATTGTTGAAAATTATCTTGACGAGTTTACCAAAAAGCATTACGATAAACTTGAAAAATCTTTAGGTTTAAGCAGTGAAGATCTTAAGGAGATTATTGCCGAAATATTACGGCTCAACCCTAAGCCTGGCGATTCTAATCAGGTAACAACAAAACAATTACAGGTAATTCCCGATTTTCATGTATCAAATAATGATGGTATCTTAATTCTTACGCTCAATTCAAAGAATGCACCGGAATTAAGGGTTAGCCGCTCCTATATTGACATGTTTGATCATTACGATAAAGCAGCCCAGAAAGATAAAAAGATGAAGGAAGCGGTTCAATTTGTAAAACAAAAACTGGACTCGGCAAAATGGTTCATCGATGCCATTAAGCAAAGGCAGCAGACTTTGCTTAAAACCATGAATGCTATTATGCAATATCAATACGAATACCTTCTTACCGGAGATGAGCGTAAAATGCGCCCAATGATCTTAAAAGATATTGCAGATAAAATAGATATGGATATCTCTACGGTTTCGAGGGTTGCTAATTCTAAATATGTTCAAACCGAATTTGGTACTTTTCTATTGAAATCGTTCTTTTCTGAAGCCATACAAACAGAAAGTGGTGAAGAGGTTTCTAATAAAGAAGTTAAGAAAATCCTTGAAGACTGCATCGGCAATGAGGATAAACGCAAACCACTTGCAGATGAAAAGCTCACAGAGATACTAAAAGACAGAGGATACAATATTGCCCGCAGAACTGTAGCTAAATATAGGGAACAAATGAATATTCCTGTGGCCCGCCTTAGAAAAGAGCTTTAATATTTGATTTACCACATTTTTGTGGTGCTAAACACTTCGTACACATTATTGAGTTGGAATCCTAAAACAATTTCGTGGCTTCCATTCGTAACACGATTCAGATCCGAAGTAACAAAATCGTAAGAATAGGTAAGGTTAATCAGTTTGCTAATATTCACCCCGGCCAATGCGGCAAATGAGTCGTCTTTACGATAACTCCCCCCTATCCAAAATCGGTCTTTAAAGGACAGTTTCATATTTACATCTATTGATACCGGTGTAGGGCTTACTTTTTTGAACATCACAGAAGGAGTTGCAGATATCTCTTCTGAGACAAAAAATCTATATCCGGTGGTAACAAAAAAGTGCGGAACTTCCTTTCCAAGATTGAATCCAGGATCATTCACAAATTTTAACTTCTGAGATAAGATTTGCTGCGCCGATGCACCTGCAAAAAATCTGGCTCCATATAACCAAATTCCAAGCCCCAAATCTGGCTTAACCTGACTTTCAATGGCATTCCTGGTTGCTGGTTCTATTTCTCCATCATGAAACTGCAATGAGCCCGAATCGAACCCTATCCTTGTTAATCCGGCAGCAACACCCACCGAAAGATTTAACTGATTGGCCATTTGCAGGTGATAGGCATATGTAATATTGGCATCTAATCTCGATATTGGCCCAACTTCATCCAATACGGCGATTATTCCCATCCCGTGGTGTGAAGGTGAAGCAGTATAATTTTGCATATAATTCCTGCTCATCGGGTTGTCTCCCTTATCAGGCAAGGATAGCGGATTTCTCCATAAATAATCATCGCCAAGCTTCCAGTTCACTGAAACAAATGAAGTTTGAGGTGCATCATTTATACCAACCCACTGTTTTCTATAACCAACTTTTATGTCGGTATAGTTTTCAATACCACTAATGGCCGGATTCAACAGGTAATTGTTAAAAATATACTGGGTATACTGAGGCCTTTGTTGCGCTAATGCCACAACATTTAGTGATACAAGTGCCAGAATAAGGTATATATTTTTTCTCACGTTATTTCAATAATGTTAAAGCTCCTGTTACTCTTTTTGTGCCATTGTTTGGATCGATAATATAATAATAAGTTCCCACAGGCAAGGCTTCACCTTTAAATTTTCCATCGAAAGGTACACTATACCCGCTGCTAAAAAAAATTCGCGCTCCGTAACGAGTAAAAACCTCTACTGTAACATCAGGGTAAGTTTCAATAGCATCAATAATCCAGGTATCATTTATTTTATCATCATTAGGACTAAAAGCATTTGGAGGACATATATCCGTTGAATCATAATTTATTTTAGTCCGGATACGTATAACTTTTGTAATCACTTCAGACATGCATCCGTCATCTCTTCCTGTAAAAAACCTAACGGTAAAATCACCAGGTTTTCGATAGATATGAGTTGGATTCTGTGCTGTTGATACCTGATCATCGCCGAAGTCCCACAACCACTTATTCAGGGGTTTATCTGTTAAGTTAGAATTGCTTAGATCTGTAAAACTAATCAAGGAATCTACAAACCCCTCTGGATCCAGACTTATAATGGGCGTAGGAACGGGATTTATATCAAAGTCAAAATCATATTCGATTTCAGCACTTAAACAATTATTTTCATTTGGTCTTACAGCCGTGATCTGCATTTTCAATTTCCCTAACTCATCAAAGATGAAATCCCTGTTGTATAAGTATGCATAGGAAGGACCATCTGGAGTAGGTATTATTTGAGGTTCTGGTGTGTAATCTATTGGAGAATACCCCTCTAAATCCCACGTTATGCTTAGCGCCTTATAGGGTAACACAATTTTAAAATTTGATTTTTGACCAACACAAGCATTTTTTGAATCCGTATTGGTTAACTGATTATGAATCAAAAG
>NZ_JBFTNT010000241.1:0-6559 GCF_056397585.1 Pedobacter sp. 05L430
CCATTAAACAAATTGCTAATGAAATAGGAGAGGTGTTTATAAGATCGTCAGTTTACGAGACTGAGGCCTGGGGAAATGAAGATCAGCCTTCTTTTTTAAATATCGCATTAGGTGTTAAAACTAAACTTACACCCATTGATGTGCTAAATAAAGCTTTGGAAATTGAACTTGAACTTGGAAGGGTTAGGCATGAAAAATGGGGTTCTCGTTTAATTGATATTGATCTCATTTTTTATGATGACATTGTGGTAGACATGGGAGCTGAATTACAAATACCTCACCCTCAGATGCAATATAGAAAGTTCGTTTTAGAGCCTTTGGCTGAGATAGCTCCTGATTATATACATCCGGGTTTAAAAATAACCGTTCGCGAAGTATTAGAAAGATTACGTGATAATTTATCTGTATCTAAAATTTAATTATATTTTTGTTCCAATGATTAACGTAAATAAAAATGATGAGCCTTTAGATCTTTCTTACTTAAGAGAGATGTCTGCAGATAATGCGGAGTTTATCATAGAGATGATAGATCTTTTTAAAGTTCAAACGCCGGTATACCTTTCTGAGCTCGAAAGTGCAGTAGCCGCTAGAAACTGGCCATTGGTATCAACCTGTGCACATAGAATGAAACCTACCTTTGCTTATATTGGAAGGGAAGATGCTAAACTGCACATGCAAATGATTGAACATAATGCCCGCGAGCTTATTGATGTAGAAGCATTGCCTCAGGCATTTGCTGAAATTGCTGAGTTTGTGCCAATCTTATATAAGCAACTAGATCGTGCAAAAGCGGATCTTGAAAAAGATCTTTAAGCTGCAGGAATACGTCTGAAATGTAAAATTGACAATCCGATATACAACACCAGTATAAAAGGAATAGCGGCAAATTTCAGAAAAGGCAGTAGCAGTGCTGATATGATCAGAAAAATATACTTTATTTTATTCTGAGCCCAGCTCGTTGAACTGAATTTTAAAGAGAAGATTCTAATCTCACTTACCAGTAGCCAGCTTAATAGTGCCGTTAATCCAATAAGCAGTAAGGTAGAATTGATAACCGAGGGATAGTCTTTTTGAATAAACGGCAGGGAGACTATAAACAAAGTATTCATTGGGGTATTTAAACCGATGAAATCTTCCGTTTGCCTGGTGTCGTTATTAAATTTGGCTAATCTTAATGCAGAGAATACCGTAATAATAAAGGCCAGATAAGGCAGGTAAGGCGATGCATAGTCGCTTTGCGAAAGTAGTTGGTACATTACTACTCCTGGCAGAAAACCGAAGCTTACCATGTCGGCCAAAGAATCCAGATCTTTTCCGATGTTTGATTTTACGTTTAATAATCTGGCTGCAAAGCCATCAAAGAAGTCAAAGATTCCGGACAGCAGCACAAAATATGCTGCTGTCTCCAGAGCTCCGTTAAAAGCATAAACTATTCCGATGCAGCCTGAGAACAGATTTGCACAGGTAATTGCATTAGGGATATGCTTCTTTATCATTTATTAGCTATTCATCGAAATTAAAAACTCTTCGTTCGATTTTGTGCCTTTTATTTGTGCCTGTACAAATTCCATGGCTTCCTGAGCATTCATATCAGCCAGGTGGTTACGTAAGATCCATACACGTTGTAAAGTGTCTCTGTCATGTAACAGGTCATCTCTACGTGTGCTCGAAGCAGTAATATCGATAGCAGGGAAGATACGTTTGTTAGATAGTTTACGATCTAACTGTAGCTCCATGTTACCGGTACCTTTAAATTCTTCGAAGATCACCTCATCCATTTTAGAACCGGTATCTGTTAACGCAGTTGCAAGGATGGTTAAAGAGCCACCTTTTTCTATGTTACGTGCGGCACCAAAGAAACGTTTCGGTTTGTGTAATGCATTTGCATCAACACCACCAGAAAGGATTTTACCCGATGCAGGAGCAGTTGTGTTATAAGCTCTGGCTAACCTGGTGATAGAGTCTAGCAAGATTACTACATCATGACCACATTCTACAAGACGTTTAGCTTTTTCTAAAACGATGTTGGCAATTTTAACGTGACGTTCTGCCGGCTCATCAAAAGTTGAAGCAATAACTTCAGCTCTTACACTTCTTGCCATATCAGTAACCTCTTCCGGCCGCTCATCTATCAGTAATATGATCAAATAAACCTCAGGGTGATTTTTCGCAATTGCATTGGCTACCTCTTTGAGTAAATTGGTTTTACCTGTTTTAGGCTGCGCTACAATTAAACCACGTTGCCCTTTACCTATTGGGGTAAACAAGTCAATGATCCTGGTAGAGTAGTTGTTGGTTTCTGTGAAAAGATTTAACCTTTCAGTAGGAAACAAAGGAGTAAGGTAGTCAAATGGAACACGGTCCCTAACATCAGCTGGTAAGCGTCCGTTAATAGTTTCTACTCTTACTAAGGGGAAATACTTTTCGCCTTCTTTTGGAGGGCGGATGCTTCCTTTTACCGTATCACCTGTTTTTAAACCAAATAGTTTGATTTGCGACTGAGATACATAAATATCATCAGGAGATGAAAGATAATTGTAATCAGCAGATCTAAGGAAGCCATAGCCATCAGGCATAATTTCCAGAACACCTTCGTTGGTGATGGTATTATCAAAATCAAGATTTGAATAGCTATTCTCATTTTGTTTTTGATGACCGCCAGTATTAGGTCCTTTAGGTCTGTTCTCGTCTCTTTGAGGTTTATTGCCTTTTTTGTTTTCGCCTGAAGGAACGTTTTGGATAGGCGCCACTACAGGAGCGGGTTGAGCTGTTTCGGCGACCTCTGAAGGAGCTTCAGTAGCTTCAATCTGAGGCTCAGCATCCGGAACGGATAATTCTTCAGCAGCTTCCTCAGCATACCTTTGTTCCGAGCCGGGAAGCGGATCAAACAACGATGCCCTATTGAAAGGTTTAGTTGTTGGGCCTTCTTCTTCCTTTGCAGGAATCCGGATTCTTTTACGGGTTGGTTTTTCAGCAGTACCAGTATCTTTTACAGTTTTCGCTTTACTGATTTTAGCTGGTGCTGCTACCTCAGTCACCTCAGCTACAGGAGCGCCTGTTTCTTGTTCTGTTATTTGTGCAATAATTTCAACCAGTTCAGCCTTACGTAACTCATCAGCATTTAGTATACCTTGAGTTTTTGCAATCTCACGCAATTCGGCTGTGAGTTTTTCATTTAATTCTGTTTTATTAAACATTATATGGGTGTAGAGAAATTTTTAAAAATAGAATTTACCAATTGAACAGAGCAGAAAATACGGCTATAAAAGATAGTAGAAGACAAAATTTTATTGGATTTTCTGGAATGATCAGATAAACTTTTAGAGAATTATGTTGCAATTGTATGTATTTGTAAACTAATCTCCAAGAAAAACTTAAAATTGTTTAAAATAATTTCATTCAAAAGTTTTTAAATAGGCATTAAATCACTGTTAAATTTGGCATCTTTGCACACAAAATTTACCCTCTGATGAATAAGAAGCAGTTATTTGAACAAATCAAAAGTAAGAAATCTTTTTTATGTGTTGGCCTTGATCCGGTTCTGGAAAATATCCCAAAACACTTATTAAAATACGAAAACCCTGTGTTAGAATTTAATAAGCAGATAATTGACGCAACTAAAGATCTGTGTGTAGCTTACAAACCTAACACTGCTTTTTATGAGTCGATGGGATTAAAGGGTTGGGAAACTTTAATTAAAACATGGCAATATATTCCTAATGATATTTTTACAATTGCTGACGCAAAAAGAGGAGATATCGGGAACACTTCGGCCATGTATGCAGATGCCTTTTTTAATGAGGCCAAGTCTGAGATGAGTTTTGATGCTATAACCGTTGCTCCTTATATGGGAAAGGATTCTGTTGGTCCGTTTCTGGAATATAAAGATAAGTGGGTAATCCTTTTGGCCTTAACATCAAATGCAGGTCATAGCGACTTTCAGTTGCATGAAACGCCGGATGGTAAATTGTATGAAGAAGTGATTCGAATTTCATCTCAGTGGGCAGGTAGTGAACAGTTGATGTATGTTGTAGGTGCTACACGGGGTTCTGAATTTGAAAATATAAGGAGACTCGCTCCCGATAATTTCTTATTGGTACCGGGTATTGGTGCACAGGGGGGCAGCCTTGCCGATGTTTGTAATTATGGCTTAAATAAAGAATGTGGCCTACTCGTAAATTCTGCAAGAGCTATCATATATGCAAGCAAAGGCGAAGACTTTGCTGAAAAAGCAAGGGAAGAAGCCATAAGTGTACAAAAAGAGATGGAGCAGATATTGTTATCTGCGAAATTGATATGACCGCTAAAACGGATTTTAAACTAATATTTGCTTTAATAGGTGTTGCTGTTGTTTGGGGAACAACATACCTTGGGATTCGTGTTGCAGTGGAAACCATCCCTGCCTGGTTTGTTGCCGCAATAAGACAAGGATTTGCGTCCTTAATTTTGATGGGGATACTGCTGAGCAAAAATGAATTGAAATGGAAAAGCTGGCCTTATTTGAGAAGGCAGTTGCTGGTATCTGTTTTAATGATTGTTGTTGCTAATGGAATGACTACTGTAGCAGAAGAAACCATACCTAGCGGATTAACATCGCTGATTAATGCGCTGAGCCCATTGGTTGTGTTTCTGGGAAGTGTATTGTTTGGTTTACAAAGACCCAGTTTAAAAGGCTTTGCAGGTGTAATTATTGGCTTTTTGGGAGTAGCTTTTATTTTTAGGGCAGGTTTAGGTGATCTGTTAGACCCTAACTATAAAACAGGGATTATGTTTTTATGTTTTGCGGTTACCGGTTGGGCCTCAGGAACTATTTACACTAAAAAATATACCCTTAAAACAGATAATATATTTCTTGATCTGTTTTATCAATTTGTATTCTCCGCTATAATTCAGCTCGGACTTGCATTTGTTTTCTCTGGAGATACACATATAGCGACCTGGAGTTTAAAGAGCTTAATGGCGGTAGGTTATCTGGCCATTTTTGGATCTGTAGTTGGGTATTTCTGTTACCATTATGCTTTAAAGAAGGTTACTGCTACCGAAGTGTCTGTACTTTCTTATTTCAATACCGTTATTGCATTGTTTTTAGGTTGGTTAATCCTTGATGAAATTGTTACGTTTGACATTATTATTGCTACAATCTTAATTATCCTGGGTGTATTCATCACAAATTATAAAAAGCAAAAAATATAATTTAGCGGGATAATAATAATAGCAGGATATACTAATAAATGCTAAATATTTTAATTCCGGGATAAAAGCACACAATGCTTTTACGTCTCAGGCGTTGTTACAACTAAATAAATATTACTGTACTCAAAAAAAATGCTTAAATTGTGGTATAGGAATTAAAATTTTAAAAAAATAATATGTTCCAGCGCATTGTTACCTTTTTTGAAAAGCAAAGTTTCGGGGTGTGTACTTACCTTGCAGAGCGTTTAAATATGTCGATTAGTAAAATCCGGCTGTTCTTTATTTACTCTTCCTTTTTAGCGGTAGGTTTTCCTATTGTGTTTTATATTCTGGCGGCACTTGTTCTAGATGTAAGACACTATATCAAAAGGATTCGCCTGCGTATTTGGGACGTATAGACGACCTTGAACTTTTAAAAGCTAAACCCGCAGAATTTCTGCGATCTCAGAGAAACCCTTTTCCTCAGCCAGGTCAGCAGGTAGTTTGCCCCCTTCCATTCTGCTGTTTACTTCAGCATTATGCTCTAGCAATAGAATAATTATTTCAATGTCTCCCTGTTGGGCAGCTGCATGAAGAGGTGTGAAACCCGCTTGTTGTTTTACGTTTATTATTGCCCCGGCATCGATCAGCATCTTGGTGATGTTATAACTTTTAATAGCTACTGACGAGTGTATAGGATATACATTAAAGCCATTGTTTGCAGGGATATTTACATCTGCTCCGCTTTCTATCAGGAATTTGCATATCTCCTCATTGGCAAAATAAGTGGCTAAACCCAAAGGCGTAAAGCCATCAGCCGATAAAGAATTTACTGAATCCGGGTTTTGAGCAACCAATTTGGTAGTAAGCTCATATTTGCCTAGTGCGCAGGCTTCAAATATGGTAAGGTTTGCCACAAAACTTGCAATTAATAAGGCAATTCCAGGTTTTCTGTAATAGCATGCCAATAATGCAGGGGATATCCCGTGGCTTGTTTTTTGACTGGCAAGCTGCGGCTGTTTGGTTAAAAGATCTGATATCTCTTGTTTCTTATCGGCTTCGATTAAACTTTCAAGATGAGCAATGTCCATTGTTAAATTTAAATTAAAAATGCTTAATAAAATTAACAAACTTAGCTAAAAATGTTTTATCTAAAAAAGAATCCCGCCTAGCGGAATACTAAACGGGATCACCCTAAAACAAAACTATATCTAAAAAATCAAAACTTAAACGCTTTGTATCTATGACTTTAATTAAGCGAGAAGGTTTAAAATACTCGAGGAACTTATTTTAAGAAGATACTTGTTTTGTAAAAGTTTTTGAAGAAATAAACGTTTTTACATTGAATAAATTTGTTGAATTAGACGATGTTTAGCGGTATTTGTAA
>NZ_JBFTNT010000242.1:0-6490 GCF_056397585.1 Pedobacter sp. 05L430
GGGTACATTTATGGGGAATAGGGGATTGCTGCACAATGAAAAGCAGGAGATTCGACGCCTTTTTAAGCTCACTGCCTGGATAACCTGCGTGTTGGAATTTAAAGATAGGAAGCGGCCGGTAATGGCTCCGGGACAATATACTGAGTTGTTTTTTCTTGATGAACCCACCTCATTTGCTGCTGGTCACCGACCGTGTTTTGAGTGTCGCAGAGCTGAGGCGACTGCTTTCAAAACGTTTTGGTTAAAAGGAAATCCTGAATATGGATTTAACGCTAAAACACCAATAAAAGCGATAGATGATATTCTTCAACAGGAAAGGATTGATCAAAATAACAAAAAGGTTACCTTTCTGGAATACCCGGATGCACTACCAGACGGCACATTTATTATCTTTAAAAATGAACCTTATTTAATAAGGAATGGAATGATGTATCTCTGGTCGGTAGAAGGGTATGGGATAGCAAAGTTGTTGCCGAAAGAAAAATTATCTGTTTTAACTCCAAAATCTGTTGTAAAGACATTTAGAACTGGGTACCTTCCTTCATTTATAGAATAGAAAAGAATATGAAGTTTGCCATAGGAATCTGTTTATTACTTTCTTTGATCCAATCTGTGGGTGTATGCCAGAATTCGAAACAGCATTCATTCGCTGCCAACTATAAACTGATAGCCCATCGCGGTGGTGTGGTGGATAGCCTTTCTGCGGAGAATAGTCTTTTAGCATTAGAAAAGGCAGTAAATAGAGGTTACTGGATGGTAGAAGTGGATTTAAGGTTAACCAGAGATGGAGTATTAATTACAAATCACGATAAGAATTTGAAACGATCTTTTGGTCTGGATGCGGATGTTTCGTCCATGACCTGGGAGCAGATCAGTAAGCTTAGAGATAAAAGAGGCAATAAAATATTAAAATTTGAGGAGGTACTCAATTACTGCGAAGGTAAACTGCAGGTTATGATTGATAATAAAATAGATGGAAACGATACCTTACTATTTGCAAAAGTGATAGACATGCTGAAAAGACACCATCTATACGAGAATGCGCTAATGATTGGTACAGATGAGTCTACTGATTTTTTTACTGGAAAGATAAAGCTCAGCTGTACCAGAAAGCAGCTTGAAGAAAATATGCTTAAAACCAATTACCTTTCATCTAACTATTTTCTTTTCTCTGATAGTATTTCAGAATCAGATGTTGAATGGGCTGGTAAGTATAATATTTTAGCCGTAGGTGTGATTAACTCCTGGGCGCTAAAATCGTCTGATGTTATGGGCAAGGCCAAAGAACAGGCTGATAAATTAAAGTCAACTGGGCTGCTCTATTTTCAAATTGATTCCGTATTCGATCATTTATTTAGCTATTAAAAAATAAGATGAAAAAATTACTAATCCCCGGACTTATAATGACCGTCTTGATGTCTGCATTCACCCTTAAGCAGCACAAGAAAGAAACTGTAACATTCACAAAAGAGAAATTACGTGATAAAATAAAAGGAGGCTGGGCAGGCCAAACTATTGGGGTGAGCTTTGGAAGTTATACAGAGTTCCGGCACAATGGTACTTTTATACAAGATTATCAGGTAATCCCATGGGGAGAAGGATATGTTAAAAAACTGATGCTGGAATGGCCGGATTTATATGATGACATATATATGGACCTTACTTTTGTCGAAGTATTGGATAGAGCTGGCTTTGATGCTCCTGTTGATTCATTTGCAAATGCCTTTGCAAATGCTTCCTATAATTTATGGCATGCAAACCAGGCTGCTCGTTATAATATTCTTAATGGAATAAAAGCACCAAAAAGCGGACATTGGCTAAATAATCCACACGCTGATGATATTGACTATCAGATAGAGGCAGATTTTGCAGGATTAATGCATCCGGGAATGCCAAATTCGGCAAGCACTTTAAGTGATAAAGTTGGCCATATTATGAATTATGGTGATGGATGGTATGGCGGAGTTTATGTTGGGGCAATGTACAGTCTGGCCTTTTTATCTGACGATGTGAACTACGTGGTGAATGAGGCTCTGAAAACCATACCAAAAGAAAGTGATTTTTATAAATGTATTGCCGATGTAATCAAATGGCATAAAAAATATCCAAACGATTGGAAGCAGACCTGGTACGAGGTTCAGAAGAAATGGTCAGAAGAAGYAGGGTGTCCTGAGGGTATATTCAGTCCGTTTGACATTGATGCGAAAGTTAATTCTGCTTATGTGGTAATGGGGCTGCTTTACGGAAAAGGAGACTACACAAGGACGTTGGAAATAGCTACACGTTCCGGACAGGATTCTGATTGTAACCCATCTACCGTTGGAGGGATTTTGGGAACAATACTAGGCTACAGTAAAATTCCGGATTACTGGAAAAAAGGATTAAATGGTAGTGAGGATCTGAACTTCAAATACACAAATATGTCTTTAAATAAAGTGTATGAAACAAGTTATCAGCATGCTTTGAAAGCAATTGCTGCAAATAATGGCAAAGTAGGTGATGCCGAAGTAATTATTAAGGTGCAAAAACCAGAGGTGGTGCGCTTGGAGAAAGGTTTTGAGGGAATTTATCCTGTAGCAAAAGAGCCACTTAATCGTAATATTGATGATGTTTATGAGTTTGACTTTGAAGGAACCGGATTTGTTTTGCGCGGCAATGCCGGAAAAAATGATCAGAATCTGGATGATTATGAACTTAAAGCCAAAGTATATGTTGATGGGCAGATCGTCGAAACTGCTCATTTACCTACCGCTTACAGAACCAGAAGACATGAAATTTGCTGGCGCTATCAGTTAGCCAGTGGCAATCATCATATAAAAATTGAGGTTTTGAATCCTAAAAAGGGATATTATTTAAGGGCATGGGATTACATAACCCATGGCGATAAAGCCATTGATGGGATAATGGCTCATAAATAGAATCAGTTTATAGATTAAGATAGCGTGTTATCATATGCTGTAGTTCATCAGAAATGGCTAATCCTGTTTTATTTTCAAGCTGATGCTGTGCAGAATTAAATTTCTCAATATAAGTGCCCGTTTGGTCGTTAAATTTTAAGTATCCCTGGTCGAAGAAACGTTCCTGTACTTCGCCAGATGAATCCATTGAACGGAAAACCAGGGGTGAAATTTCAAATGTCTGTTTGTTTATGTACAGCCATCTGAATATGTCAGCAATGTCTGCATTTGCAGGCAGGTCATTGCGTTTCACTTCCAGTAAGCAATCGGAATCATTTTCCAGGTAATATAAGCAGGTAAAAGGAGGTTTCATGTATTTCTAAAAAGCAGATGTGGGCCGAAAATAAAAAAAGTTATCTGTCTTTCTTCCATTTTTGTAATCCTTTTTCAAAAAAATGATCAAAGAGATGCGCTTACTATAGTGATCTTCTGGTAAAGAAATATTATAATCCATAACCATAACCATAAGCGATCCGATGTTTTTTTAAACATTAATTCCAACGCTTCAAAGACTGTGGTGTTTAGGCTTACATAAATTGTAGAACTGTTTTTTTCTTGTAAGATGTTTCTAACTTTTCCCATAATTGAACTCCTTTCTGTAGCAGATTTGGGTAGTAATATATCAATAGGCTGGTCATATTAAAGTTACCTTTAATATTGCTTAAAAAAGAATAATAAGTGGTTGATTTTCAGTATATTTATATATTACACGAGTAATGAATTCAACCGTATGAAAAATAAGATATTCTTCTTGGTTTTTCTAGCTTGTTTCCCGTTGATGTTAAGTGCACAAAGGGTTGTGATGATAAAGATTGATGGTGCAATTAATCCGGTTTCAGCGTCCTTTGTACATAACGGAATTGAAAAGGCAACGAAGGAAAAGGCAGTATGTCTGGTTATTCACCTCAATACACCGGGAGGCTTACTACAATCTACCCGTACTATTGTTAGCGATATTTTAACCTCACCAGTTCCGGTAGTGGTTTACGTTTCACCATCCGGCTCACATGCAGGTTCTGCCGGAGTTTTCATTACCCTTGCAGCTCATGTTGCCGCGATGGCACCCGGAACCAATATTGGTGCTGCGCACCCTGTGAACCTGGTAGGTAAGACAGATTCAGTAATGAATGTAAAAGCCACCAATGATGCCGTAGCATTTATCAGAAGTATAGCTGAAAAACGAAAACGCAATCTTGAATGGTCCGAGGATGCAGTCAGAAATAGTTTGTCGATTACTGAAAATGAGGCACTCAATAAGAAGGTAATCGACTATATCGCTGCAAATGAAAATGAATTACTTAATCAAATAGATGGACGAAATGTAGAACTAGGCTCCGGAAATGTTACTTTACATACCAAAGGAGCTAAAATTCAATATGTAGAGATGAGTGCTTCCGAGAAGTTACTTGACTTTATCAGTAACCCCGATGTTGCTTATGTTTTACTCATGCTGGGCATGGCAGGGATATACTTTGAATTGTTTAACCCCGGAGCAGTGTTGCCAGGAGTGGTTGGGGTAATTAGTTTGATTCTTGCCTTTTATGCTATGAATACTTTACCTGTTAATTACGCCGGATTAATGTTGATCGTCTTTTCTCTGGTTCTTTTTCTGCTCGAAATTAAGGTGGTTAGCCATGGGGTGCTGGCAATTGGAGGTGTGGTTTCGTTGTTTCTGGGTTCGGTAATGCTGTTCAAGTCAAGTTCTTCATTAGATATGATTAAAATATCTACGGGAGTGGTTATTTCAGTTACTGTTTTAAGTGCCACTTTCTTTCTCTGTGTAATAGTTTTRGGCTTGCGGGCACAGCGACTCAAAACGGTAACAGGGATTAATATCTTACTGGGCCAGACCGGAGAAGCGCTGAGTCTGCTTAACCCACAGGGTCAGCTACAGGTAAATGGAGAAGTGTGGACTGCGGAATCAACTAAAGGAAAAATTAATAAGGGTGAGCTTGTAAAAGTAATAAAGGTTAAAGGGCTTACTTTATTTGTTGAGCCACTAGGGCGTACTGTATAATTCTATTTTTAACTAAAAGGAGGTGTTTATGTATTACAATGTTTTTATTATAGTGCTCATTTTTTTTGCTGTCATCGTACTTTCCAGCGCGATTCGTATACTTCGTGAATATGAACGGGGAGTTGTTTTTCGCTTGGGCAGGGTGCTAGACAAAGGTGCAAAAGGACCTGGATTGATTCTTTTGATTCCTTTTATAGATAAAATGGTAAGAATATCACTGCGTATTATTGTTATGGACGTGCCTCCTCAGGATGTGATTACAAGAGATAACGTATCTATAAAGGTTAATGCTGTGATTTATTTTAGGGTAATAGACCCTCAAAAAGCTGTGGTGGAGGTTGAGAATTTTTTAACTGCTACCTCTCAGTTTTCGCAAACAACATTACGTAGCGTGCTGGGGCAATCGGAGCTTGACGACCTGCTTTCGCAACGCGATAAAATAAACCTGCACCTGCAACAGATCATTGATCTGAAAACGGAACCATGGGGCATAAAGGTAACGGCGGTTGAGGTAAAGCAGATAGACCTTCCTCAGGAAATGCAAAGAGCAATGGCTAAACAGGCCGAGGCAGAACGTGAAAGGCGTTCAAAAGTGATTTCTGCCGAGGGAGAGTACCAGGCCTCGCAACGTTTATCGGATGCTGCAAAGATCTTAAGCGAACAGCCAAGCGCACTTACCCTGCGCTATCTGCAAACACTTCGTGAAATTGCAACAGAAAATAATTCAACAACGATTTTCCCGGTACCAATTGATCTGTTGAAACCTTTTATGCAACCATCCGTAGAACTGCATCCAAAGGAAGATAAGCCAGTTAAGGATGCAGGTGGTGATGACCCTACTTAATGATATCTCTAATGTAATGGTAACTAGAGAGCTTGCTGTAACGACATTTTAATCTAAAAATCCAGCGAAATATCTTCCTGATTTGCATACTTTATTGATTAGTATATGAAATTCTATTTCAAAATTAGGAGGCAATAGTTTATTTTTGTTATGGGTTAACTAAAGGTAACCGGTTACCTTTAGTTAACCCATTTAAGTATGGCAACAATAAATATCAACGGAAATATAAAGGAGGCAACCTGCGAACAGGAACTATCAGCAATTCGTGATAGCCTCGAAATACTTGGTGGAAAATGGAAACTAAGGATCATGCGATACCTCAACAATAGAAAGGATGGCCAGAATACTTTCAAAAAAATCCAGCGTGAAATAGAAGGCATTTCGGCCAAAATGTTATCAAAAGAGCTGCATGATCTTGAGATTAATCTGCTTGTTTCCCGGACCGTGCTGGATACCCGACCCATTACCGTAAAATATGCGATCACTGAATACGGTAGCAGTGTGCTGCCGGTAACAGAGAGTTTAGTGATATGGGGGCTTAATCACCGAGAAAAGATAAAAGCATAGAAAGGAAGCTAATCCTTTAAGGGATCGTTTTTGGCGATATTCTCAATTTCTTTATTTAGGAAAAAAGACAGGCCCGTTCTGATAAGTACAGTACCGGCTAATATT
>NZ_JBFTNT010000243.1:0-6479 GCF_056397585.1 Pedobacter sp. 05L430
GATATCAACTTAACGCAAGCTGATTTTGAAGGCACAATAATTCTGGAGGTGGTTGCAATATTTGGAGGATTAAAGATCGTGATTCCACCAAGTTGGGAAGTGAAATCTGAAGTTACCGCCATTTTTGGTGGTATGGATGATAAGAGAGCAATGGGTCAGGTGATAGACGGGCCAAGAAAAATAATAATTATTAAGGGGGTGGCATTATTTGGCGGGGTGGATATTAGAAACTTTTAAAACCCTATGTTATGAAATGGTTTTTAGTAAGGTATATTTATGAAATAGTTTGCGGTGAGGGTAGTTACAAACCGCAGTTTGATGAACAATTAAGATTAATGCTAGCATTAAATAGTGCAGAAGCACTTTTAAAAGCAGAAGAAACAGCCAATAGTTTTCATCCGCCATTTAATAACTGTAGTGGCGAACTGGTAACCTGGAGATTTATTTGCATTGCTGATCTGCATGAAATTCAAACACCTGATGATGGTGCTGAAATAGCATCAATAATGCATGAACCAATTGATGTCTCTGCTTTTTTAGATCAGATAGAAAAGAGACAGGCCTTTTTAAAAGAACATATACAACTTACAACTACAGAATTAGATTGTTTTGACAACTAGACCTCTATCAGTTCCACAGATCCAGAAGTTTGCCCTTGTTATATTTTTAGCCTGGGTAGCAATTTTTGTGTTCCTGTTTTATTATACACTGAATTTTACGCTGCCTGTTTCTGTTGCTGACAGTTTAATAACAAATGGGCTATTGGCTATAGCATGTATTATTCTGAGTAATTTATTAGGTTATTACCAACCTAAAAATGAAACGATATTGTTTATACTAGTGTTAACTCTAATGCTGGCTCTGATCATCACTTTTGCAAGTAAGTTTGCACTAAACTTTTTGTTTGTAGATAACCTTACTTACCAAAGTTTTTTAAACTTGTCTTTATTGGTTCGCTTTATTATTGTATTTATATTTTTAGCCTGGTGTGCTTTAGCAAATATATTATGGTACAGACTGGAAGAACAGTCTGCCACCCAGCAAAGATTGCTCACGGCTCAGAACTTATCAAAGGAAGCAGAATTAAATAAGCTAAGGCATCAGCTGCAGCCACATTTTTTGTTTAATAGCTTGAACTCTGTATATGCCCTTACTATAGTAAATCCTAAAGAGGCAGGCACCATGATCACTAAGCTTGCCGCCTTTTTAAGAGGTACATTAAAACGTGATGATGAGGTTTGGGTTAGCGTAGGAGAAGAGATGGAATATATCCAGCTTTATCTTGATATTGAAAAAGTAAGATTTAGCCACAGATTGAATATTGATATTAATATCGACGAGGATACGTTGAATCTGTATTTGCCAGGTACATTGTTACAGCCGATAGTAGAAAATGCAATAAAATTCGGCCTTTACAATACCTCGGCTGCAATTACAATCTCAATGCAAGTAAAGGTTGAAAATAATGTCCTGGTGATTATGGTACAAAATCCTTATGATCCTGAAATGAAGGCGGCTGGCGGAACTGGTTTTGGTTTGTCTGCTATTAAAAGAAGGCTATATTTGTTGTTCGCTGATGAAAAATTGCTGAAAACAAAGGCTACAGAAGATAATTTATTTATAACAACGCTTAAAATACCTCAGGCAAATGATAAGAACAATACTAATTGATGATGAACCCTTAGCCAGGGATATTGTGAAACATTATCTGAGCGACTTTCCAAATATTGAGGTGTTGGCAGAATGCAATGATGGGTTTGAAGGTATTAAAGCGATCACTCAGCACCAGCCTGATTTTATTTTTCTGGACATACAAATGCCAAAAATTAATGGTTTTGAGATGTTGGAATTAGTAGAGAAACCGCCTGCGGTAATATTTACCACGGCATTTGATGAGTATGCAATTAAGGCGTTTGAAGTTAATGCGGTCGATTATCTATTAAAACCTATTGAAAAGAGCAGGTTTGATCTTGCTATGCAGAAACTACCATCAAGGTTGAATAACAATAGTGATGAATCAACCAGAGAATTATTAGATTCTGCAGCGCTTAGTCCAACACAAAATAATAGGGTTGTAGTTAAAAAGAATGGGGTAATTAAAATTATTGCCGTTTCTGATATTCACTACCTGGAGGCAGATGATGATTATGTGAAAATGAGTACCGTTGAGGGGATATTTCATAAGAATAAAACAATGAGCTTTTTTGAACAAACTTTGGACTCCGCTCAATTCATTAGGATACATCGTTCATATATTATAAATTTGGCGCAGGTTACTAAGATCGAGCTGAAAGAAAAGGATAGTTATATTGTTCTTTTAAAATCGGATATATGGCTGCCAGTGAGTAAAACAGGGTATGTGAAGTTGAAAGCTGCACTAGGCTTATAGAAAATTCTAATTCTATTTGCAATTAGAAAAAAATCGCACTATATTTGCACCTCTTAATTAAAAAAATAGTCTAAGATATAATACAGTTATGAAAAGAACATTCCAACCTTCGCAAAGAAAGAGAAGAAACAAGCATGGCTTCCGCGAAAGAATGGCTACAGCAAACGGTAGAAGAGTATTAGCTTCACGTCGTGCAAAAGGAAGAAAAAGATTATCAGTTTCTGACGAACGTCGTCATAAAGCATAATTTTTGATTGCAGCACGTTTAGGTGTTAGCAGATCAGGACATCTGCAAAGTTGCGATCAAAAACATGAACACATTTAACAAAGAAGAACGGTTATGTAGCAGGAAGTTAATTGACTTGCTATTTAAGAACGGTTCTTCTTTTTTATTATACCCCTTTCGTGTATCTTATTTATACGTAGATACAGCGCACAAATATCCTGTGCAGGTTGTAATTAATGTTTCTAAAAAACGCTTTAAAAGGGCAGTAGATAGAAACTTGATTAAACGCCGCACCCGTGAGGTTTATCGCCTTGAAAAACAATCACAGCTTTACACATCTCTTGTCGGTTCTAATGAGCTATTGTTGCTTTCTGTGCAGTTTATTGGCAAGCAGATTTACGATTATTCATTTTTTGAGAAAAAAATGTCCGGAGTTTTTAAAAAATTAGTTGCAGCCGTTGGGACCAATGAAATGAAAAAAGCTGATGGGGATAATTAAAAAGCTAATTGGCTGGTTTTTTTTAGGCTTGATAAAGCTTTACCAATGGTTATTGTCTCCATTGCTTGGAGCAAGTTGCAGATATACGCCTACTTGTTCTCAATATGGTATTGAGGCTATTAAAAAGCATGGTCCGTTTAAAGGAGGCTGGTTAACTTTGAAACGTATTGGCCGGTGCCATCCTTGGGGTGGTCATGGCCATGATCCTGTTCCGTAATGATATTTTTAATTTAAACTGATGGCTACTATACTTCAAATTGAAACCGCTACACAAGTCTGTTCTGCTGCAATAGCACATGATGGTAAGACCATAGCTTTAAAAGAGCTAATGGCAAATAATATTCATGCCGGTAGCTTAACTTTGTTTATAAAGGAGGCTATGGATTCTACAGGATTGCAATTTGAGGATCTTGATGCTGTAGCAGTAAGTATGGGGCCAGGTTCTTATACAGGATTGCGTATTGGCGTTTCTACAGCAAAAGGACTGTGCTTTGCTCTTGATAAGCCATTAATTGCAATTCCTACTCTTCAAATGATGGCACAAGGATTTATGCTTCAAAATCCTGATTACGATGGACTGATTTGCGCAATGATTGATGCCAGAAGGATGGAGGTATTTACTTCTGTTTATGATAATAATCTTAGAACCGTGACTCCGGTTGTGGCTAAGATAATAGATGATCAGAGCTTTGCCGAGGATCTAAATGATAATGTAATAACTTTTATTGGCAACGGTGCCGCTAAGTGCGTTGGTGTGCTGAAGCAGGAAAATGCAAAATTTTCGGAACTGAATTTTAACTCAGCATCTTACATGAGTAAACTTGCTCATGATGCCTATGCGTGCTCCAGATTTGAAGATGTTGCTTATTTCGAGCCCTTTTACTTAAAGGATTTTGTCTTAACTACACCTAAAAAAAAGTAAGACAGTTGTTCTGATATTTTGGTATTAGAACAATAGATTCTTCCAGGTCATTATCCTTCCGTGTCATCTTGAACATCGTGAGAGATGACGACCGATCTAGAAATTAAACCATCATTGTGAATTTTTACTTCATCTCTTTTTAGAGAATACACTGAAAATGCGTTTGAAGAAACCTGTTTCCTGATCATCCAAGCCTGGTATATAGCTGCTGTTTTGGGGGTGTTCTACAGTATAGCCAAACTTAATACCTAATCCCATGTAAAAAGATGCACCATTATATCCTGACTTTGGCGATGTATCGGTTTTGATTGCTGCATAAGCGGTTCGAGTTGTCTTAAGGAGATTATCTGAACCTAAGAAGAACTCAAAGTTTGGGGTTTGATACATTCCCTGCATTCCAAAAAGAAACAGGTTATTGAAGTTGTAGATTGGAATTGCACTTATAGAAAAATCAGAATAGCGGAATTTATTTACAAGGGCTGCATCACCGCCATTATAAAACAGATTTTTTGACACCATAAAACTAGGTGTATAGAAACTGTATGTTTTAGAAATCAGGAAATCAGCTTTGGCATTTGTGAGGGTATAAAAGCTTTTATTTACCGCATCATTTTTTACAATATCTGTAATCTGGTTTCTTATCCTTTGATCTTTATCCCTCGGACTGCGGGGCGGGGTGTTTGGGCCATTATCCTCCGGGATTATGGTAGGATTAAGCATGTTGTCAAAATTGCTAACATAGGAACTGTTGCTCCATCGTATTACGCCAAGGTCTTTTATATTAGCCATAATAAACACCCCGCTTTTTGAGGTATATGTTGTGCCAAAGCTTAGCGCAAGTCCCGGGTTTTTAAATGTAGGAATCAGGTCGTTAGTTTCTAAATCTTTGGCCTCCAGAAAACTTGCTTTATATGTACCTTTTAATGATAAAGCTATTTTATCCGTTGTTGGTCCGGGCTGGATGGCCGAATGGTCAGTCTTTAAACTGTTAAAGGAAATTCCACTTAATAAACTAATCTTAACACCGAAAGCAAGCTTTTTAGTATAGTTTTCTCTGTAGGTTAGACTGAATTGATGATAAGATTGACCATATCCGCTATTGTTAAACGGATTTTTAGTTAAATTGGAATTGTTAATGAACCTGGTGTAATCATCTATTACGGCAAGCGATTCATTAGTGTATTTTGCATGAAGGTCTGTTCGCAATTGCCACGAAAAACCAATCTCCTTATGATACTTATAGGATTTAAATATCTTAAAATTGAATAAATATATGTTGGAATTTTGATAGACGCGGTTTAGCTTATTCGTTCCGATTGGAATGTCTTTTACTGAAAGTTTTCCACTGCTAATTAATTTATGCATTATATCCTCATTGCCTTTATTGATGGCATTTACTCCGAAATAGGGTAAGAAGAAATTTGAAGCATATTTTCGCGAGGAATCTAGAACGAATGTTTTTTGCGCTGGGTTCTCAAATCCATCAAATAAGGTTTTTGTATTGAAAAGACCATACTGTTGAGCTTTTAGCTGATTAAAAAGAAATAGAAATGAGAATAGGATCAGATATTTTCTCATAGTGAGTCATTTTCTAATATTAAAGAATCTTGCGCTAAAGGTTGTTGTTTCCTGCTCATCAAAACATTTGTTTGAAATTTACCATTATCTCCGCTAAGTTGGTATATAAATGATTGATAATTTTTTAATCCCTTTTCAGATGTGATGTGTTTGTAGTAAGGCAGGTATATATTTTTTAGAAATATATCTGAGGAATTATTGAGATCAATGAAGAAACTAATGCTGGAAGTATTTGGCAATTGATTGATGCTGTTGGCATAACTCTCTTTATTTATAAGAAGGTGGTTGTTTTTATAGTTGCTCAGGAAAGATTGTATTGTGCTGGCATTATTAGCAAAAACCATGTAATTATCTATAATGATATAGTAAGGCCTTTTAAATTTCTTAAATGGCTCTCCAAAATAAACATACAAGAGATCGTCCTCTTTAAATAGTTTAATGCCATCCCCATAATCTCCACTAAGATCTAGTAGTAACTGATCAACTTTTTCGCCGTTACTCAAATTGATCGCGCCAATTTTTTCTGCAGTGCTTAGCTGGAAGGTAATAAGCTGATCTTTGAAATATTTTGGGAATATCTGATTTGGATCTATGTGATATTTAAGACTAATGTTTTTTTGTACGTTAGTTACTTTATTTTCTTCTTTTTTACTGACGAACCAATTTTGTAGCTTTTCTTTCCAATTACTGTAACTTTCTATAGTAAAAACAGTGTAGTTGGCAGTATTTTCCGGTAGAATATTGGTTATGGTAGTTTTTTGGGCATTGGAGCTAGTGAATAATTCATAGTAGTTTTTTGGATCATTATTTTGTGTTACACCTGTAAGTAGTACTTTTTCTTTACTGAAATTGTATACAAGCGATG
>NZ_JBFTNT010000244.1:0-6468 GCF_056397585.1 Pedobacter sp. 05L430
ATTGTATCCTGCAGAAATATTGGCTATCGTACTGGCAAAATTTTCCCTTCTTAAGGGGGCATTCTTATTACCCCTGTACTCTATAAATACGTCAGATGCCTGAACCTGTGCAATAGCKGCTGCCATTACCGCGCTCATGGCGATATCTCCTCCTGGATTGTATCGAAGGTCTAATATGAGTTCAGTTGCATTATTTTGTTTAAAATAGGCAAAAGCATTCTGAAGGTCATATTTTGATCGCCCTTCGAAAGAATTTAGAAACAGATAGGCAATAGATTTACCGGTACTGCTGATGATTTTATATTTGTATACAGGATTTTCAGCCACAATTGCTGCTCCGAGAATGAGTTCTTCTCCTTGCTGAAGTTTTAATACTATTTTACGCTGTTTAATGCTTGCGGCGATGAGGTTAGGTGCATTTATAGCCGACGGAGTAGTTTGATTAATACTTAGAATAATACTTCCTCTTTTCAGCCCATCGTGCTCTGCTATAGTGCCAGGTACAACTAAAGTCACTACCGTCTTAGTTTCTCCCGAACTATCGCGATAAATCGCTAGGTCAAATCCGAAATTATGTACCAGTGAGGGATAGTAGCTTTCTGGCAAAGTTGGATTGACTAATTTCGAAAATCTGTCTTCAGTACTTTTAATTGATGAAAAAAAATCCAAAGGAGCTTTAGTAATTTCTGGATTAGAAGGTAGACTATTTTGCCAATAGTAGTATACCCGCATGCTGTCTAATACCCAGCTGTTGATTTTTTCGTTGGAACCTGCAGGGTAATCTGGTTTTTCTGGGTCAGATTTCCGACAAGCAATAAATTGCAATGAAAGCAGGAGCCAACTAATACAGAATATGCTGAATTTCTTGCCAGAGATTGCCATTTCACTACTTTAAATCGTAGATGAAGGTAAATGATCCGGATTAAGCGAGGATTAAGTTACGGTTACGATAGTTATTCTAATTACAATAAGTTAAAAAGGGAAAAAATTACAATCCTTCGGGAAGACTGTCCATTCCTAACCCAGAATTTATGGTGCAACTTTGTATTGTTCAATCACTCATAAAAAAATAAAACGATGGAAAATTTAAATGTTAAGAATGTTGTTCTGGTACATGGCGCATTCGCTGATGGTTCTGGTTATAAAGCACTTTATAACGTATTGACAAAAAAAGGTTTCAATGTTTCAGTGGTACAAAATCCATTAACCTCACTTGAGGATGATGTCCTTGCTACACATGTGGCGCTTGATAGAATAGGAGGACCAGCTATTCTTGCTGGCCATTCATGGGGTGGAGCTGTAATTACCGAAGCAGGGAATCATCCAAATGTGGCTGCACTTGTTTATATCGCAGCATTCCAGCCAGATAATGGAGAATCAGCTTTGGAATGGCTGCAAACTGCTCCGCCAGCACCAGAAAACGGCGTTTTGCCGCCTGATGAAAAAGGTATAGTTTATTATGATAAAGACAAATATCACGCAGGTTTCTGTGCGGATATCGATGCTGAAGAAGCTGAGTTTATGTATGCCTCTCAGGGTGCGTTTTATGCAAAGGGTTTTGTAACTCCAATTACAGATGCTGCCTGGAGAAATAAACCTTCATATGGATTAATTGCAACTGAAGATAAAAGCATCAATCCTGAAATTCAGCGAAATATGTACAAACGTTCAAATACCGTTGTCGAAGAAGTTAAAGGGAGCCACGTTATTTTTATGTCACAACCTGAACTTGTTGCAGAAATGATTGTTAAGGCGGCTGAAAACGCATAGAAATAAAATCAAGAATATTTACCCGTATACCGGTTAGCCGGTATACGGTTTTTTATAAATGGATTGTTTTGTCTTTATAAGCAACATGCTGCCATGTCTCCAAACGAATTTCAAAGTTATAAATACGGTCAGTAGCTTAGGTTTTATTGAGATATTCCTAATAGATATTCTGTTGTGTTGCCAATGACAGTAAATATTCTATTAAGTTTAATTGTAATGTTGTTTTGTTGCTTTTATTTTGTTAAATAGAGTATTAAGTTCTTGTATAGCATATATTTTTACGCTTTTTTATTTAATTTATTTTATTTTTTATTAGTTTTTGAAGTTTTTTTATTAAAAATATCAAAATAAATACCAGTGAATTTAAAATTATATTACTTTAGCTTCATGAAATAATTGAATTGTTGGGTGTTGTATTCTTTGTAGCCTGATTTTCATTCGGATTATTTAAAAACCAAACTTTTTTTGCTCACTTTTTGACATTTAAGCCAAATTAGTTCTAAATAGCTAAATCGTTTTACCTAAAAATTATCAACATATAATAATAAACCGACTATTAAACAAATAAATCTAACTAAAACAATTTAGCCTATGGAATAACCTAACAATCAAAATTAAACCAACCAATGGAAACTTTAATGTTTCAAACCAAACCAATCAATCTGAACTCCTGGACTCCTGATGACAAATAGGGAGCAGGTATTAATTTAAAATTCATGAATGCAATTTTATATAAGAATAAAATACTAGGCGTACTAATGCTATTGCAGATAGCACTAGGAACTATATTTTTTAGTGGCTACGCCCAATCCACCACAGCAATCCATATTAACGGTGTCGTTAAAGATGCAACCGACAATCAGCCATTACCAGGGGTGTCGGTAATAAATAAGAGTACCAACAACGGCAGTTCTACAGACGATCAGGGGCGTTATTCAATAAACATGCCTGTTGGAAGTACAATCGTGTTTCGTATGCTTGGTTATAAAGCAAAAGAAATTGTAGTAAAAGCTGGTGATACCAATATCGAAATTCAGCTGGAATCTGATCAAAAGACGTTAAATGATGTAGTTGTTATTGGTTACCAGAAAGTTTCCAGAAGAAAGGCCAGTGCTGCTATAACCTCAGTTGATCCTAAATCTATTGCTGATGTTCCGGCGCCGTCCCTAAGTACCTTATTGCAAGGTCGTGTTGCTGGATTAAACGTGCAGAACTTTTCAGGCGAACCAGGGGTAAGAAGTACTGTTGTATTGCGCGGAAATACCGCCGTGAGCAGAAACATCGACAATAATCCCAATTCGGCTTCTGGTAAAGCCAGCTTGGCCAGAGCGATTAGCGGACCGCTATATGTAGTGGATAACGTAATGCAGAGTACGGAGGATATTGCGGCTTTGAATTTTGGTAACGGAACCAGTACAGATGTCTTAGCAGGTATACCTATTAGTGATATTGAGAACATCGATATTTTAAAAGACGCATCAGCTGCAGCAGTCTATGGATCTCGTGGAGCCAATGGAGTTATTCTTATCACAACAAAAAAAGGATTAACCGGAAAAACGCAAATTAATTTCTCTACCTACCATGGTATTACAGAACGCCCAAACCTTGATAAGGTACTGATAGGAGCAGAAGAAGGCCGCGCAAAAATGGAACTGATCAACCATTATGGAACGTATGATAACCTAAAAAACATTCCTCAAATACTTACTGATAGTTTAAACAGTGCTTTTAATAATGCGAATGACTATAGAGGCCAACTTTATCAGACTGGTAAAGTGGATAATTATGATCTGTCATTTACCGGTGGTACAGAGCAATTTACTTATCGTTATGGGTTAAATTATTATTCTGAAGACGGTATCATTAAAAAATCAGGTTTCGACAGGTATAGTATCAACAGCAGAATGGGCGTAAAACTTGCCCCTAAATTGGACGTTGGTGTTCAGATTCGCTATAACCGTCTCGACAGACCAAGATCTGTTAGTGATTTAAGCGGAGGTAACAGCCCTTTTAATGGAGGATACTATGCAAGCAGTCCACTGCCATCTTCAAATCTTTTTCTCCCTGATGCAAATAGAGATTTCATCTTTGGAAATACAAATATCCAAACAGATGCCAATACCAATAACAGCTTAAGCATAAGTCCGACCATCGATTGGAAAATCTCTGACAAATGGTTATTTAACACCATCATATCTTATGAAACTGCAAATAGCAGAAAGGATACTTTCACACCAGGAACAGTTCGCAGAAGTGGAACAGGGTATGCAACGAGCTTTGTAGACAATTCTGCAAACTATTTGATGAGCAATACCATTCAGTTTTCGACCACTATTAATGATACCCATCATTTAAATTTACTTGCCGGACAGAATACAGAGTTCCATCAATACAGGGCAACATATGCCGAGGCTGATGGTATACCTAACGATCAGATTAGTGTAGTAAAAGTGATCAATAAAATGGGTTCTTATGCCTATTCAGATTTGATCGAAAGCGGTATCCAAACTGCCTTTTTCAGAGCTAACTATGATTTTAAGGGGCGATATCTGTTCTCGGGCGTAATAAATGCCGATGCATCATCAAAATTTGGTAAAGGTAACCGGGTAGGTTTCTTTCCATCATTCTCCGCTGGATGGATCGTTAGTGATGAACCTTTTATGAAAGGTGCCAGCTCCTGGTTAACCTTATTTAAAATTCGTGGTAGCTATGGTATCACAGGCAGACAACCGGATGGTGGCGATAGTTACCTATCGTTCAATACCTATAACGTTGGGGCGGGCAGTTTCCCGGGTAGCTCAAACCCATCAACAGGTCAAAACGAATCGAATACGTATAATGGAGTTCCTTCAGTGTCTCCAAACTTTTCAGGAGGTTTGTCAAACAGTGAACTTACCTGGGAGCATTCAAAACAAGCGAATATTGGTGTAGACCTGACTTTTTTAAATGGCCGATTTAATTTTGTGGCCGATGCTTATGTCAGAAATACGACCGAGGGAATATTTACACTTGCACTCCCTATTACTACAGGTTACTCAACTATAACTTCAAATGCCATTGGTACAAGAAATAGTGGTATCGAAACTCAATTCATTGCTCATTATTTCAATCCATCAAAAGCATTTCAGTGGGAAACCAATTTCAACTTTGCTTTCAATAAAAATCTGATCACATCGCTGCCAAATGGTGGCCGGGATATCTATTTAGATAAATTCCTTTTGCGACAAGGGCAGTCTATCAATCAGTATAATGTATTTGAGCAAACAGGCATATATGCCACTGATGGAGATGTTCCTGTAAATCCCATCGACGGAAGTGTGCTGAGCTTTTATGGATATCCTTTTAAAGGTGGAGATCCAATATGGAAGGATCAGAACGGAGACGGAATTCTTGACGCTACAGATTATGTACCTGCCGGGAATCCAAATCCAAAAATGACAGGAGGTATGGTAAATACCTTCAGCTATAAGAATTTTAGCCTTTCCGTATTTGCGACATTTACGTTAGGACGAGATATCTATAACGATTACCTGGTAGGAAAGCTCTCGCATTTAGTACCAACAGATGATGGTGATCCTGATCCTTTGCACGCATTAAGCAACAATGCATTTCCATATTTAAATGGCATTAATTACTGGCGGAATCCGGGAGACAATGCAAATTATCCTTCTTTAAGTTCATTCTCTGGCACGCGTTACAAATACGCTGCAGTAAGCTCTCGATGGGTTGAAAACGGATCTTATATCCGTATAAAAACGGCCACTTTAGCCTACGCATTTAAGCCAAAAGTATTACAAAGACTATCATTAAGCAGGCTAAGGGTGTATGCTATGGCAGATAACCTTCATATTTTTCAATCGGCCAATTTACCGGATGCTGAGCAGGTTGATGCCTTTGGTATTTACAACGGCAGCGGTTACGCCATACCTAAAAAGTATACGATAGGTCTGGAAATAGGGCTTTAATAGTTTTATCATTTATTAAATATGAAATCATGAAAATACRTTTCAAAAAACATATTACAGGGCTTTTGCTTTTAATACTAGTCATCAGCTCTGTTGCTTGCAAAAGAATTCTGGACCTCGAACCCCATAATTCGACCTTTACCGGAGCTTATTTTACTAATGGACAAGATGCAAATAGTGCCATTTCCGGAGCATACTCTTCTCTAAGAAGGGTATTGCTAAACAATTATTCGTGGCATGTGTATGGTGATGCGCCTTCAGGTGAATTTAGCATCAGATCTGATAGGGACAATCAAAATTATAACATTTCAAATGGAGAATTTACTGGTTTAAACGTAGGTTCCGGGAACTGGAACTGGCAATCTTATTATCAACTGTTACAGCAGGTAAATTTGATAATTAACAAGGTTCCAGGTATCGCTATCGAGAAATTTACCAATCAGGATGATAAGAAACGTATCATAGGAGAAGCTTATTTTCTTCGTGCTTTCACTTATTTCTACATGAGCAGAATATGGGGCGATGTTCCGTTAAGACTTGAACCTGATCTTGATATTAATCAGGCAAAAAATATTCCTCGTACACCTGGGGCCGAAGTGCTTGCTCAATGCATCAAGGATCTTGAACTTGCCAAAGCTAATCTTGTTTTTGGTTACAGTGATGAAAATCAAAGAGCTGTAAGGGCAAATAAGGGAAGTGCACTTGCTTTGGAAGCACACATAAAAGCCTGGAC
>NZ_JBFTNT010000245.1:0-6468 GCF_056397585.1 Pedobacter sp. 05L430
TCTTTAGTAACATATAAATGTTACAAGAAACTGCCTGTAAAATGGCTTTGATTATATTTTATATGATTGGTCTATTACTTTAACAAAATCGTAGCACATCCAATACATCATTAAAACTTCAGTATTTACTGGGGTTTTATTTTTTTTAAAGGCGTATCCTTAAAATGTATCGTATCTCCCTTGTTTTGTATAACTGGCAAATTAACCCATCTCCTAATTTTGTTTTATAATTTAAATATGTGAAATTATGAAACAAACAATTGTAGTAATTGGGGCAACAGGCTCACAAGGTAAGGGTGTGGTAAATACACTTGTAGAGGAAGGATCTTTCAATGTAAGAGCAACAACCCGTAATCCTGAAAAATATTCAGGCAAGGCACATGAAACAGTTTTTGCAGATTTGGACGATTTACAGTCATTAAAAGTTGCCTTTAAGAATGCCTATGGTGTATTTGTGGTTACCGACTATTGGGCAGGTGCAGACGAAATTACCCAAGGAAAAAATGCCGTGGAAGCAGCTAAGGAAGCAGGGGTGCAGCATTTTGTCTGGTCAACACTTCCTGATGTAGGAGTAATCAGTAACGGTGAATTTGAGGTTCCACATTTCTCAAATAAATCAAAGGTAGATGATGTGGTGAAAAATGCAGGGTTCAAATACACTACATTTGTTGAAGCTCCATTCTATTTTCAAAACCTTATAGGTCCGCTTGCACCGCAGAAAAAAGAAGACGGCACAACTGGTTGGATGCTGTCACTTGACCCTACAAAAGAAGTAATCCATTGGTCAGATATCAACGATATGGGAAAAGTTGTGGCTGGTGCATTTTTGCAGCCTGAAAAAGCTGGCAATGGCAATTACCTTGCGCTTGCAACGGAACTGTACAGCTTTAACAATATTCTCGAAGCCTATAAAAGACAAGGTAAGGAATACACCTATACAGTAATCCCTGGTGAAGTATTTGCAACTGTATCTAACAGAACAAAGGAATTGAAAGAACTGTTCGGATATTGGGAAAAATACACCTACATGGGACCTGATTCAGCGTCAAGGATTGACTTGGCAAAAGAAATTGCTACCGGTGAATATGTAAGATTTGACGAATGGTTAAATCAAAATAAATAGAATTCGCGGGCGAAAAGTAAAATAAGCTTATAGCGTGGAATGTCATCGAAGTTGTGCACGCTCTGCGGAATGTGCTTTCCGTGTGGAAATTTATTAAAGAATAACATTAAAGAATAATAGGAGAAAAATTCAATGGATATTAGTCAGGCTAAAACGCGAGTGCTTGTTCTAGGCTCCAGTGGGCAAGTAGGTAAGAAACTGCTCTCTCASTTAGAAGGGAGCTCAAACCTTAACGTCAGGACGACTTCCCGCAGATTGGAAGAGGTTCAACGTAGGCGTGCAGAGGGGCAAGATATCGTTCACCTTGATCTGGACGATCCTCGAACTTTCGGCGCTGCGCTGGCTGGTGTAGATCGAATATTTCTTCTGACCGGATACACAGTTGCCATGCTTACACAGAGCAAGACACTGTTGGATGCAGCACGGAAAGCCGGCGTTGAGTATATAGTGCATCTGGGTGTGTTTGGAGAATGGGATTGCACGAGCCCAGCCTTCGCCTGGCATCAACTGGTTGAGGCTTATATCAAAGCTAGCGGAATGGCCTGGACATTCCTGCATCCAAATACGTTTATGGAAAACATACTCACCCTATACCTAAAGGGTGATACCCTCACCACTTATTGGAACGAGCACCGGATGGGTTGGGTGGCCGCAGCGGATGTTGCTCTAGTTGCGGCTACCGCGCTTCGGGAGGGGCCGGCCAGGCACGCTGGGAAAGACTATTGGTTAAGTAGCGATGTTGCCACAGGCGCTGAGCTCTCCATACTTCTAAGCGACATCCTGGATAAAGAAATTACTCCCAACCACCTTGGCCCTGCGGAATTTCAGGCTGTTTTCACGTCGGCAAGTATCCCGGTAGAGACCTGGTATGCGGATGGCGGCGTCGAGGTCATGCGTCAGGTGGTGGATGGGCGGATGGGCTATATCGGAAGCGTTCGAAATGATGTTCCGCATGTAACCGGACAGCAAGCCATGACCCTTAAGCAATGGATTCTGAAGCATCGGCAGGAGCTGATTTCGGGTATTGGGCAGTAGCTGTCTGATTACGGCACATCATTGGCCTAAGACAGCGCGTTATAGATTTTAGCCTTAAGGTCGCCTGTACCGCTACCTCGCAGAAGGGTTGGCAAGAGCAGGTTCGAATTGGATGCGTTGATCGACCCTCTGACTGGGGCAGGACTTAATTGATCATAGCCGAAGGATGACGGTGGCTTGGACGAAATGAAAGGACGTGAGTAACTGCTTGTCTTCCGGTTACACCTGCCAGAGATATTCGTCATTTAAACTATAAAGAAATATAAACTGACTCAGTTGATTAGACAACAAAATTCTTGCTGTCAATCAGCTTGACCCTGATTAACTTAAAGCGCTTGGAGCCATTATTAAACTTAAGGGGTGGGCCATTAAATACCCGGACAGACAATGGTTTTCGATAAAAATCCATTGTCTGTTTAATAAGTAGGTATCTGATATTAGACCAATTAATATCCCTTTCAGATAAAGAATCATTGGAAAAAGGGAATCTTAAATTTATCATTGAAAAATAATTGTAAATTTCAGTAGATTAAACATGAAACATTTTAAGACTATAACCGAGATGTATAAAACAAACGGATTTCCTCCACCGGAAAATCCATTGCTTGGTGTTCTAACATTTGAAGACATAAAAGGCTGCAATTTTGTTTATTCGGAATTCACACTGGGTTTTTATAAGATTGCTTTAAAAAAGATGAAATCTGGCACGCTTATGTACGGAAAGACCAAGTATGATAGCGATACCGGTTCTATGTTTTTTATGAAACCCGATCAGATCATACAGATGAATGACATTGAATTAGAAGATAACGGATTCATCATCTTTATAGATGAAGATTATTTGATCAATCATCCACTTCATGCAACAATTAAAAAATACGGCTACTTCGATTACGAGGCTAATGAGGCACTACATCTATCCCCTAAAGAAGAAGAAACCATTTGGAATCTCTTTAATAAAATACGTGAGGAATATTATAACA
Source organism: Pedobacter sp. 05L430 (assembly GCF_056397585.1). Taxonomy (NCBI): domain Bacteria; kingdom Pseudomonadati; phylum Bacteroidota; class Sphingobacteriia; order Sphingobacteriales; family Sphingobacteriaceae; genus Pedobacter; species Pedobacter sp. 05L430. Next base: position 3,142 of record NZ_JBFTNT010000245.1, read on the forward strand.
ACCAGGATAATCTCAGTAGAGAGATAATGATTGGCTATATTGAGTCCATTCTGAAATATTCGTCAAGATTTTATAATCGGCAGTTCTTGAACCGGACTATTCTGTCTGGCACAATAATTTCTAAGTTTACAGAAATCCTAAATGCATATTTTGAGAGCGGAAACCTTCAAAAGCATGGATTGCCAACGGTAAAATATATGGCATCTCAGTTATCATTGTCGGCAGGATATCTTAGCGATCTATTGAAACAGGARACCGGCAGGACTGCCATAGACCACATTCATTTAGCACTAATCATCGAGGCAAAAAACATATTGATGAGTACGGACAACACTGTAGCAGAAACTGCATTTCAACTTGGTTTTGAAAATCCCCCTTATTTTTCACGCTTATTTAAAAAAGCTGTTGGGATTACCCCTACTGAATATAGAAATCAGTTCTTGAATTAGTCAAATATTAATACATTTAGTTACTGATTTTTTCTAAAAATCTTGGTAGAGATTCTTTTAGAGGTTTGGAAAACTGGAATCAGCATAATAAAATTGACGATAGCCTTGGCCAAATCCTACTAAATGATTATATTTGTATCACACAAAAAGTTCTTTAAAACACATCAAAACAGGTCAAATAAAATGGTGCCCCATTCAGGACCCCAATTTTAAAACCCTTTGAAATAACGCCATTTAACCGGATTTTATCGATATAAAGTGATTCCAGCGGGATCACAAAGAACAACACAAAAACCTGCAAGTTAGATTATTGCAGGTTTTTGTGTTTTAGTACCCTCCCCCTCCAAAAAAAAAAGAAACGGAATCCTATAGCTGCCTGGTTTTGGTTTGTATAACCAAAATAGATAAATGCCAAAAGTAGTATCATTGTTCTCACATCAAACACACATTAGGCACACTTTTTTCACAAAAAGGTACCTGTTTGTGGATTTGATGTGAAGGAGGTGTGAATAAGGGATCAATTCCAAAAAGTTACGCGAAATAAAAATATTGACAATCAGCGTTTTATTTGTCTTTCTCAAAACTATGGGTCCTTATATATTTTAGGGATACTAAAAGGCATAATTATTGAACCCACTTCATTACACACAAATAAACACATATGAAAAAAATAATTTTAATCTGCCTGGCGGTAATAGCTTTAGGCTGCAAGAGTATGTCATATCAAGAATCCTCAATTAAGATCGGCATGTCAGAAAATGAATTCAAACAAGCTAACCGCTCTGCGGAATTGATGTCACTCGATAATAATGGCACAAATATTTATCGTATTATCTCCAGAGGAGTAATTATCGCCAATGCTGAACCTTATTTATTCTTTTATTTCCACGACGGTAAGCTGACGCGTTTTGTGAAATCAGATCGTATAGACGACTATAAGTTTATTTGGTAAAGCAGAATATAAGCAAGGCGCAGTTGGAGTATCATCACAGCCAACCTAGGTTGGCTGCTATTCCTCTCTTTTAACGTTTTTAACAAGAAAGTAAACAGACATTACAAAAGTCAATATATATACAATAGCTAATGCTGGTTTTTCAAATTTCAAATTTTCAAAATCAAACTGTTTAAAAATAGTCCATCCTAAAATAATTGCTATAATTAGGAATAAGAATGATTGCCCTTTTTTAATGCTCATAAGTTTTAATGTCTAATTATTGTGTCTATTATTGCCCCAATCATTATTGCCGTCAATGCAAAAGTGATCATACCTAAAATGTAAGCAAAAAATGCTTTCACATAATTAATGGCTTTTCCTTTTTCATAAAATTGTCCAATTGCCCAAGTAGTATAAACAAACCCAACAATACCTGCAGTTTGCATTAGGTTAAAATGTGTTAAACCTTGAATAATTATGAAAACTGAATAAATCAACATTCCCATTCCAATCACAAAACACAGAAGGATTAAAATTTCAAAAATGTTTAATTTATATTTTCTGAAAAATAGCTTTGTCCATAATGCAATAAAAATACCCATGATTATATTCGCATAACCATAATGTCCCTGTATCCATTTAAAAATTGCACTCGTTGTAGATTTATGATCGTCTAAATAATTTACATAACCATCTTCAATATGGAAAAAGTTGCTAAATGTTGAATAAATAAGAGATGTAACAATAATGAAAATTATTGGCTTAACAAGTCGACTTCTGTTATCTGAAAGATAGTTTCTTACGTTCTGTCCTGGATTTGCTATAAGTTCTTTTATAGTGTATAGGATCCCACGTTCAAAATGCAAAACATGTTCAATTTCATGAATAATGTAGTGTCCATCAATTCTTTTAAGCTGACTAGGTTGTCCGCAGTTTGGACAGTATTTTGAAGTTAATTCGAGGTTGCAGGTTTTACAATTTGTCATTTGTTTTGTATGTCTGTATTTTGGCCGTTAGTGTGGTTTCATACCATTTTGGGATAGCTCTCTCTTAGCTATGCGAAAAATGTTTCTTGTAAAAATCCGCACAAAAAAAATCTCAAAAACTACACTTTAGTGTAGATTTGCTAATAAGCCCTAGTAGCTAATGAAAAGCAACATTAATTCAAGCCTGCTTACCAAGAATAAGGTTGAAAGAATATCAGATTACGACCATCTTCAACAGCAACATTATTTGGAAGTCGTAAAGTCTTTTGCAAGGTTAACATATGAGAGTATATATGTTATTGATTATGAAAAGATGGCGTTTGAATACGTTTCAGAAAACCCATTGTTTTTATGCGGGTATTCTTCTGAGGAAGTGTTGGAGATGGGTTATGATTTCTATTTTAAAAATGTTCCTGAAAGAGATTTGGAACTGCTAAACCTCATTAATGATGCAGGATTTGATTTCTATAAAAAACTGCCTGGTCACGCGAAAAAATCATATAGCATAACTTACGATTTCCATTTAGTTAATAAGGATGGTAAGCATATTCTCATCAATCATAAGCTTACCCCGTTGTTTTTGACAAGCGATGATCAGTTATGGAAAGCAATGTGCATCGTTTCTATTTCACATCATAAAAATGCAGGCAATGTTTGTATTCATAAACAAGGCACAGATGAAACCTGGGAATTAAATATAGAAAATAATGTTTGGCGTAAATCAGAGAAACCTAAACTCACAAAAAGGGAGATCGAGATATTGCGTTTGCATGCGCAAGGATTAACAATTAATCAAATTGCAGAAAAAATATTTGTTTCTGCTGACACAGTGAAGTATTATAGGAGACGGATTTTTGAGCGTTTAGGTGTGAGTAATATTGTTGAAGCCCTTTCTTACACTGTTAACAACAAGATTATTTAGCTTGTATAGGCTATAGATCTCATCTCTGTTTACTAG